>JAAENI010000078.1 GCA_024224595.1 Hyphomicrobiales bacterium | reverse complement strand
TGCGCAACGTCCCCTGATCATTTTTTCGAGCCAGAAAATACAGAGGACCTGATCAAGTCATTTGAGAGCATCGGAAAAAATACCAGCGAAAAACTGGTTCTGTCAAAATAGGCGTGAGGGTTGAGCCTGCCGCATCCTGATGGAATATTAACGGAAGGAAACCGGCTGTGTCGACTAAGGTGTATTAGTTCGATGTGATCTGACACCGCTTCCTTTCCAGCTAGCTGGGAAGGAGGCGGCTCGGTTCTTACAAGAGCCTGTGGTTATCGGTTTTGATGATGGTGCAAACCAAACCTCAAAACGAAAGATACCACTATCTTGCATTCTACAGATAAGATCACTCTCAGCATTTGCTGCGCAATTGCCTGCCGTGCAGTGCATCAAACACAAAACCGGATTGCTAAATCTGGCCGAGGAACTGGGCAATGTATCCAAAGCCTGTCAGGTGATGGGCTATTCGCGCGATACATTTTATCGCTACAAGTCAGCCGTCGATGAAGGAAGCGTGGAAACCCTCTTGGAGCGCACATGCCGGAAGCCAAATATGGCCAACCGCGTTGATGAGGCGACCGAAAGCTGCTGTTATCCAAAATGCCATCGATTCCCCCGCCTATGGCCAGGCACGCACTTCCAATGAGCTACGCAAGGCGGGTGTTTTTGTTTCGCCTTCAGGAGTGCGATCGATTTGGCTACGCCACAATCTGGCTGATTTCAAAAAACGCCTGAAAGCGCTGGAGGTCAGGGTGGCCAAGGAAGGCTGCTGATTTGCTTAACGATCAGGTGTTGCCATTACATGAAGAACACCATCTTCCTGTGCTCAGAATCATGACAGATCGCGGTACCGAATATTGTGGCGGGTCGCCCAAGCATGATTACCAACTATTCCTGGCTATCAATCATTGCCCGGCAGGCAAGCGAAGCGCCGCCGAGAGGGGATATTGACCACACCAAAACCAAAGTGAGGCACCCGCAGACGAACGACATATGTGAGCGCTTTCATAAAACAATTCTACAGGAGATTTATCAGGTCACATTCCGCAAAAACCTCTATGAGACTGTCGAGCAACTACAGGCCGATCTCGATCAATGGCTCCAGCACTACAACACCGAGCGCACCCATCAGGGAAAATGTGTTGCGGAAGAACACCCTTCGAAACTATGATTGAGGGAAAGAAATCTGGAAGGAAAAATTTGCAGATCAAATCTAACCTGACAGACAACACCGGAAATCCGGCAACTGTCAAATAAAGTCTGAACCACTACATTTAAAGCGTTTCATGGTTACATCGTATTATCACAACCCTCCCCAACGGTAACGCCATCGTTGGCGGAACCATTTTTATCGGATTGCGTTGAGTTAGATATATCGGAAAATCGCCAATGTTTCTTCAGTGGGACTCAAACCATATTCTTTTTCCAGCGAGCGGCGCCAGGAAACAAAACTGGCTCTGGCCCAGTCCGGGCGACCCATACTAATCATCGATTTCATTAATGTGCGTATAAAACTTTCCCGGCATGGATCCGAAGACAACGCTGTTCTACAAATCCGCGCCGCTGTCGTGTAACTCCCTGTTTCAATGTAACATATCGCTAAGCTATCAAGCAATTCCAGATAAATTTCACGCAACCGTTCACGTTCGATTATGCACCAATCCGAATAAGGTTCATCTTCAATAAATTCACCACGATACAGGCTCTCAGCATCTTCCAGGTGCTTTTTTGCCCCAGCCAAATCATTGGCTCTCAACATTTCCCGACCTTTTGAAACCAGCGCACAAAATTCATCAGAATCAATCCAGACTAAATTACTTCTCAACAAATATGACTGGCCTTTAGTCTCAATGATATCAGCGTTGACGCCGCCCTCGCGCAGTGCCTGGCGCAGGTACGAAACCGTTACCTTCAATCGTGCCCAGCTTTTGTCGGGATCAGCGTCTGGCCATATCCATTCAATCAGGCGTTCCCTGTGTACCGGTTTATTCAAATGGCTGATCAGGCATTTCAAAACGGTTATCGCTTTTTTTCGCTTCCAGTTCTCGACATTCAGACCTTTTCCGGAGACTGCCAATGCGAAAGTGCCCAGTGCAAATATTCGCAACGGATTTTCCGGTGCGGCCTCCACTGTCTCACTTTGGACTTTATGAAGAATAATTACAGCAACGGTCTCTTTACTGTGAGGAATTCTGGCTTCTATCGGCAACACAAGAGAGCTGATTCTTGTTGGAATCATCTCACCATTTTTGTGACGAACAAGGCAATTGTTAATACCCCATTTTTTGCCGCTGATAATGCAACTGCGCCCTTCACAGAGCATCGAACACAAAGGTTCACCAGTCAAATAGAATGCTTGCAAAACCTTTGCGCAGGTCATACCGCAAATCTCGCTATCTGTATATCCCAGCAACTCCCTGGCACCATCATTCCAGCCCGTCACGCACATTTCGTCATCCAGTGAAAAGGCGGGGTCTGAGGTATAGGCAATCAGATCAGATGTGTTAACCAAGATACATACTCCCAGTATCCTTATTTGGTTGTTCATGCCCGTTTATCGATAGCGAGAAGACATTTGATTGAACTTCAGCTTCGTTGTCAGAAAGATTTGCTCCATCTTTTGTCCAACCGACTAATTGTCGATTGATTAACCGGATCAGCATCTCAATTGAGTCACGACTGTCATTCAAACAGGCAACAAATGAAAATTCCTGCCCACCCTCATGACGAAATGCATCTGCCGCCCGAATCTCGATTTCTTCCAGAGTTTCGATGCAATCTGCCGCAAATCCCGGGGTAATTACGAGCACTTTTCGGATTCCCTTATGAGCCAGTTCAGTTAGCGTTTCTTCTGTATCCGGTCCGAGCCATACCCCGCGATTTGATCGCGATTGATAAGTCAGCATCAATTTGTCCTGATCCATGTTCAGAGCGGCGCGTAACAATTCAGTGGTTTTTTCACAATGGCTCTGGTACGGATCTCCGCCGCTAATATGTTTGATCGGGAGACCATGAAATGATGCAAGAATTACCTCTGGTGTCCAGGACAGGTTATCCAGATGAGTCTTGACTGAACGGGTCAGCGCTTCGATATATAACGGGTGTTCAAAATATGGAGGAACGCTGCGAAGGAGTGGTTGCCACCGCATAGTTTTCAGCTTGTCAAATACCTTGTCCATTGCACTAGCCGTCGTTGCCGCACTATATTGTGGATAAAGCGGGAAAACTAAAAAGCGCCGACATCCCAACTCCCATAGCCTCTCTATGCCATCTGCAATAGAAGGCTCTCCATAACGCATCGCCCAATCCAATTTGATCCGGTGACTGTTTTTATAATATTCGGAAATTTTTCTTGTTTGTTCGCGGGTAATAGTTCTAAGAGGCGACTCGTTTAGTTGTTTGTTCCATATCTTTGCATAGGCTCGTCCGCTTTTTTTGGGACGCCTTACAAGAATAATTGCATTCAAGATCAACCACCAGACCGGGCCTTTGGCTTCCACGACGCGTTTATCAGACAAAAATTCTTTCAAATACCGGCGCATCGACCAGAAACCTGTGTCCTGTGGCGTGCCGAGATTTACCAGCAATATACCTGTGGATTCCCCCATAGCAATTTTTCTCCCTAAAACTGCTCTTGATCCTCCATCATAAATAGCATCAAAAAGGAGTAATTGATTTGAATCAACTCGTTCATGTTAAAATGTTACCGCCGTGTTACCGGTGTTACTACCCTCGTTCTGGTATTCCATCAATAGATATTCCGAAAGCTTAGATGGGCACGGTTATCTACCCAACCAGTTTAGAGTGCCCGAATATTTGCGCGCCTGGGCAGACAGGCAAGCGGATTTCAGCATTATTCATAAAACTGAATCTAAATACAAAAACGGGTTGGGATTTGTAAGACTTGTCGCAGGAGAGGTTGATTGTGACCAATATAGCAATATCGTCCAACACTGATACGCCGCCAGATATTAGCAACACAAACGTTTCGCTTTCTCGCGTATTGGTGGCATTGGACCAGTCAGATTATGCAAATCAGGCAATGCGGGAAATTACCCGTCTAGCGGCATCTGCGGATGGAACAGTTACCGGAATCCACGCCTATGCAGCGAAACTTCATGATCGCCGTTTCAAACAGATGGAAGGCGGACTACCGGAGAAATATCAGCGCGAATCGGAGATGGAGCACCAACGTGAAGTGCACGAAGACTTGATTGGTATGGGGCTTGGCCTGATATCTGACAGCTATCATGACGCGGCCGAATTAATCAGCCGCGAAGCAGGAGTTCCATTTCGGCGCCTTAGTCCAGAAGGCAAGAATTACAGCTGTTTGATTGATGCGGTAAACACCGGAAATTTTGATGTTCTGGCACTCGGTTCTCTGGGCCTTGGCGCAGTGGCGGGAAGCACCATTGGCACGGTATGCGAGCGCGTTGTGCGGCGCGCTCCAATTGATGTATTTGTGGCCAAAGACACCCAACTTGCAATTGGTGACGGACCGATTGTCGTGGGAATGGATGGATCACCAAAATCCTTCGGCGCTTTGAAAACGGCTTTTAATATCGCCCAGCGTCTTGATGTTGCTGTGCATGTGATTGCTGCATATGATCCCTATTATCATTATGTGGCATTTAACAAGATATCGACTGTTCTGGATGAAGAAGCTGGAAAGGTTTTTCGTTTCAAGGAACAGGAACAACTGCATGAAGAACTAATTGATGAGGGTATTGCAAAAATATACCAGGCTCATCTGAATGTCGCTGAATCTGTTGCTGAAGATGCAGGTGTGAAAATATATACCGAACTTGTCGCCGGCAAACCCTATCAGGCAATACGCAGCTATATTGAAAAGCACAATGCCAGCCTGTTGGTGATCGGTAAAACCGGCATACACGCCGACGATAATCTGGACATTGGCGGTAACACTGAGAACTTGCTGAGAACGGTGCCCTGTCACGTTTGGGTTGGACAATCGACTTTCCTGCCGCCTACGGATGTGGTCGCTGAAGAAACCATTATGTGGAGTGATGAGGCGAGTGAAAAAATTAATCGCGCACCGGATTTTGTTCGCGGCATTGCACGAACTGCAGTAATCAGGCAGGCTCAGGCACAGGGTCACACCTTCATCACCACACGGTTTGTAGATACGGTAATGAAAGCGATGATGCCCGGGGGCAACGAAACCGAGGACAACAAAACAGCAAAACAAACATTTGATCGCCTGGAATGGTCTCCAGGCGCACGTAAAATTCTGGATAGTTTTGGCGATAAAACCATACGTGAGAACATCGAATTGCGGGCGGAAAAATCAGCCCGTCGCGATGCCAGCACAATTGTACTAGAAGCCCATATCAACCCGTTTGTTAGCGTCAATGACCCGCCAGATGATAATCCATCAGAACTGACTTGGAGAGCCGCCTCTCTTGCACGCCTGCAACGCGTGCCAGAGACGTTCCGTGAACAGGTTCGTATCAGCGTGGAGACCTATGCCCGAGAAAACGGCGCCACGGTAATCGAAGGTGACATTGCAGAAGCCGCTTTTGTCGCATCACGCAAGAATATGTGCCCAGTGAATCATGGAGGATAACAAATCCTGAATAACGGACCTATCGAGCAAATCCCCATAGTGGCCCAAGAACCCTATCTGATCGCATTGAACCTGACTGAGCGTTGCAATCTTTCATGCAAACACTGCTATCTTGATGCCAAGGTGCTGAAAGAAGGGGCATGCGATGAGTTGAGTACCGGGGAACTGAAAACGTTACTTGAACAGATCGCAAATACAGGCCCCGAGGCAATGGTGGTTTTGACTGGGGGCGAACCGTTGTTGCGAAAAGACCTCGAGGAATTATCCACTCACGCCACGAAACTCGGTTTGATGGTGGTGATTGGAACAAACGGCTTGCTGTTGAGTGAGAAAAAAATAAAACGGTTACAAAATGCAGGCGTTGCCGGTATCGGGTTGTCACTAGATTCACTTGATCCGGTTTTTCACGACGAATTTCGAGGGCGAGAGGGTGCCTGGATCAAAACCATGGCGTCAATTGATTCTTGTGTGGCGACTGAAATGCCGTTCCAAATCCATTTTTCAGTAACGGATGAAACTGCCGATGAAATCGATGCGATGGTAGCATTTGCTCGCGATGTCGGTGCTATGGTGCTAAACGTCTTCTTTATGGTTTGCACCGGGCGAGGAGAAAAATATTCCAATATATCGCCAACCAAATACGAAGCGGTTCTGCAACGTGTTGCCCATGCAGCAAAAACAGAGAAAAAGTTGATGGTAAGGGCAAAATGTGCCCCGCATTTCAAGCGTATTGCAATGCAGATGGATCCTGAATGGCCAATTACCACCGCGCACGGCTATGATGCAGGCGGTTGCATTGCTGCAACGCGCTATGCTCGCGTTACTCCGAACGGCAATGTAACGCCTTGCCCCTACATGGAAAATTCAGTCGGATCGGTGCGCGAAACTTCCTTTGGTGACATATGGAACAATTCATCCACCCTGCAAGCCTTACGCTCACCAAAACTCGAAGGACGTTGCGGCATATGTGAGTTTCAAAAACTTTGTGGGGGCTGCCGGGCTCGACCCCTGGCGCGAGACGGCAATTTGATGGGCGAAGATTTTCTTTGTTCTTATCAGCCTTCAGGTGGTGCGGTGATTAGCCCGATAACTGCAAATGCCAGTTCCATGAAATGGTCGGCGGAAGCCCAGATCCATATCGCCCGAGTACCCGGATTTGTGCGCCGCATGGTGCGTCGTCGTGCTGAGGACTATGTGCGCAGCGCCGGAAGAAATGAAGTCACCAAAGAAGATTTATCATTTCTGGCAAAAAGGCGTTTTGGTGATGCCGGTCCGCCGAAATTTGTGCAAGCGTTACGCAGTGATCTGATCGACGGGAGTGATAGTGCATGAGCCACGATGTTGTTGTCATTGGCGCCGGAATATCGGGCTTGTCATGCGCGCATGATTTAATGAGCCAGGGTTATGATGTACGAATACTGGAGCGTCAGGCCACAACCGGAGGTAACGCCAGATCTGTTCGCTTCGATGGATTTTTGATGGAACAAGGTCCTTCTACTCTCAATGTCGCGTATCCATCTGCAATTGATCATATTCGCAAACTAAATCTTGAAAATACAGCGCATGAACTCGGCCCGGAAGTTCGCAAACGTTATTTGCGGGACAAACGCGGACTTCACGCCATTTCTGTCCATCCGTTGGGTTTCTTTCTGTCGGGATACTTGTCATTAGGCGATCGCTTGGCCATGGCTTGTGAATTCCTGCAGCCTCGCAAATCGGATACAGTTGAAGAAACCATTTACCAATTCGCTTCGCGCCGGTTTGGCGCCGGATTTGCAAGCAAGATCATCGAACCCCTGGCCGCCGGCTTATTTATGGGAAATTCCAAATCTCTGTCGGTTGCCGGCACTTTTCCAAAACTGATGGAACTGGAACAACGCCATGGGTCAATCATGCGCGGTATATTAGCGGCAAAGCGCGGTAGTCAACCTGGCCGCAGACTGCTCTCCTGGGAAAATGGTATCGGCACGCTATCGCAAAATCTGACACAGCGACTAGGAGCAAATATATATACCGGGACAGCAGTTTTGAAACTCAGGCGTATTAGCTCAGGATTTGAAATCTCAACAGCAAATGCAGGATCAATTCAAACAAGAGCTGTGGTGCTGGCGGTCCAACCTCACGTCGCAGCGGCTTTGTTGGAAGACTTAGATCCCGAATCGGCAACAGCCGCCGGTGCCATACCTGCGCCGTCTATTGCGGTCACCTATCTGGGTTACCATAGGGACCAGGTGGCTCACAAACTCGACGGATTGGGTTTTCTCAGCACCAGGAATGAAGGCCAGATCATCTCCGGTGCCCAGTTTTGCTCAACCATGTTTGACAAACGAGCACCGGCAAATCACGTTTCCATTTCCTGTTATATTGGTGGTAGTCGCAACCCGGAACTAACCAACCTGCCAGATGTCGAGCTGAGCAATCTGGTAAACGGGGAACTCTCAGGTCTGCTCGGTATCACTGGTTCACCGGTGGTCTCACGAACGCATCGCTGGCCACGCGGTCTTCCTCAATACACGCTAGGCCATGGAAACCGAAGAAAAGTTATTGAAACAGCCCACAAACGCGTACCAGGTCTATTTTTGACCGGAAATTTCCTGAAAGGTGTTTCAATAATCAACTGCCTTGATTCAGCCAAAGATACGGCTCGTCTTGTTGATGCTTCACTTGGAAAGAAGCATGAATTTGATACAGGGAATGAATCAACTTCTTATATGGCGTAAAACTGATCCGATAAAACAAAGCACTAGACCACAGACCAGAAAAATTATCGGAAGTGACAAAACTTCAAACCCGCCTCGCCAGGACAGCATTGTATTCAACGCTCCCAGTATTATGAATATAACACCGAACAGTCTGGTAACCGCCCCATGGGATTTATATTCGCCTATTTCCTGCGAATTGTCGCTCATGCAGCAGATTCCCTAGCTCTGGATTGGGCACCCCACGACCACCACATCAAGATAGCGCCAGTCAACAGTGCAGCAATAATGGCATAGATCAACGGTTTGGAATCTGCCGCCGGTTTTAATTGTAACCAATACCATGTTGTCATGGCATGTGCCGTGCCAGTCTCGCCGTTTGAGCCGTCCCAGGCAAAAAAAGCGACCGGTACAAAGCGACCTTCCTCAAACTGCAGGTTGTTTTCCTGTCCCGCTGTTTGTAGCGAGCGGGTCATCACCACCCTCCATGTGCCATTTTTGTAGCTACTGGCAGTATTTAACCCGCTACTGTCGTCACGGGGCTGCTGGTCGAGTATCCCCATCGCATCTATGATGGTTCCATTTTCAGATTGTTCGGTAGTACCACTTGACCAACGCCACAGATTTACTGGATTGGTGGCACTGCCCATCAGAAAGTAAGGCTTTTCCATGCCTTTGGGAATGATGCGTGGAAACTGAATAGCGACGGCATCTTCACTCAAATTTTCATCGGCGATACTGGCAGCTTTTGGATCGCCTGGAATACTTTTCGTTCGATCATCCCATTCCAGATATATCGCGATGCGTTTGTCATCATAAAATGCACGCGCGCTGATTGTATCATTTGCTGTGAGGAAGAAGCGTTGTTTCGCGACTATTTGAGGAACCATAATAAAAGTGGACGAAGGAGCATCTTTCCAAGCCTCATCATCAGGGGTTGTGGGAAGTCCAGTGTCACGGCGACCCGCCTGAATGACAAAATTTTCCGGATTAACGACATTCTCAACTTTGGCGAGAGAATTGACATAGTTGGCAACATGCCAGCGTTCTTCAATACTCAATTTCTTACTGCTTTTTGGATCGGCAAATGACGGCATCTGAGTTGTAGGAATGCCGATTGATATGCGGGCAAATATATCCTTTGGATCGTTGCTTGCCCGAAATGTCCATGGCTTGGTCAAATTACGTGGCCAGGTGCGTTCGCCATTATCGTTTTTCAGTTTCTTGATGGCGTCACCCTTGCCTTCAAGCCCGTGACACTCTGTACAACGATCTCCCTGTTCAAACAGTTTTTTACCGGCGGCAATACTTTCATCAGATATGGCGATCTGTGTACCAAAATCCAACTGAATTTCCGGTTCTTCCTCAAGCTCAGCGAAGGTCTTGATATAGGCAACAACATCCAGCATATCCTTTTGCGACAACATATCACCCCAGCCCGGCATGGCTGTGCCCGGCATGCCGTCACGAATCATTCTTAGCAAATCATCATCATTGGGAAGATCTTCATCAAAGGCTGTGGTTTTGATTTTGAACAACCCAAGAGTAAAGTCACGCGGTGGCGGGTTGAGGCGTTCAGCAGCTGGTCCCAGACCATCGCCTTCCTCTCCATGGCATTGCAGACAGCGTTTGACATATACTACTTCGCCACTATCAATATCTCCGGATTGTGAGTTCGCAGCAACTGTTGTCAAGGCAAATGCCAAAACAGTCAGCACACTTCTAACGAAATTTCGCATGGCAGAATAATTCATTATTAGTGCTCCCATGATCGCGGTCTGTGGCCGGTATAGTCATACAAAAACAAGATTACCTTCCAGATTTCCTCTTCGCTCAAGAAGTTCTGCCACACGGGCATTGATGAAATCCACGGCGCGGCCTCTTTGGGCAAACCTGGACCACCCGTGGTGATGCGCCAGAATAGGTAACTTTCCTGTAGCTGGGCAATGGTGCCAATATCCTGAAAATTCAGGGGAGTAGGGTTCAATCCCTCAGCATAGGGCCCTTTGCCATCCAGTTTGTCACCGTGGCAGTATTGGCAGTTTTTAATATAAACAGCAGCGCCGTCGCTAACCAGAGCAGCAAATTTCTCAGGGTCTTCTTTTTCAACTTTGCGAAACGGATTTTCCAGGCTCAGCAGATTAACACGCTTGCCATATATTTTTGCCGTGCTTGGCGGTGCCGGGTGGATGGTGCGCAATTCAACGGGCGCCTCAAACCCGGGTTGCAACTGGCTATAGACCGAGTAACCGATAAGCAGGGGAATTAATGTAAATACAAGATTTCGTGCACCGCGTTTTGCCGGGTCCTCAACCAGCGCTTTTACAGGAGCAACCAATTCACGTGTTTTTTCTTCGTCATAGGTAAATACCATGAACACACCGGCGGCGACAAAAAACATATACATGGTCAGCAGGCTTTTGGGGATAACCGCTCCAAGCAGGTAATCAAAAACAATGAGAAATCCAAAATAAACGCCGGCAATGACCACTACAGCCTGTAACAATCTGGGTATCTTCATGGACGCATCCTCACTTCAACGCAGTCAGATAGTCGAGTAGTATTTCGAGCTCTGAGGCATATATCTGTTGGCCTAGATCATCTGGCATGAGATCTTCCTCAAAACCTTCAGCAATGTCTGCATTGGGATTCAACAAAGCACGACGCAGATAGTCACGATCTCTTTTTGCACCGATAGTTGAAAGCTTAGGACCTGCATCACCGGCTTCCTCGGTAATTGTGTGGCAGGCTTCGCAATCAAAATTTTCCACGATATCCCGGATCTCTGTAAACGCTTCACGCGGTTCGGCATCTTCATCTTCATCATCTTCAATGACGGGTTCCAGGTCAGAAGGAATTTCTACTGTTATCTCAAGTCCCGCATTGTCCTGCAGATAAGCAATCACCGCAGTCAATTCAGCCTGAGAAAAAGAGATGCTGCCACTGGAGGCATCGGGCATCGGGCTTTCGGTGTCATTGGTTCCCTTTTTGCCAAAACCGGCGACAACAAAGGCTGAAGGACTGACCAGGGATTCGATCAGATATTCCTCAGTATTAGTTGCCTCACCTTCATAACGCGGGTCATCCAACCGTTCTTGCGCATTTGTGCTGATGGCATCAAGCGCCGGTGCCCGCCCAAGGGAGTTGTGGCACAGTTTACAAGTTCCTTTGCCATTGAACAGGCGTTCACCCAAAGCAACGTACTGATCCATTGTCATTGATCCGAGATCAATTTTTTCTTCAATGGGTGGCGGTGCTGGCTCGATTTGCGGAATACCAAAATTCGAGTACCCGGCAAACAACCCGATGGCGACCACCATGAATGCGATAACAGTAACAAACTTGCGCATAATGGCCTACTCCTTCCAGTACCCGGCAGGCAGCGTTTTGCTGCTGCTGACCTGGGCGATCCAGAAAACAAAAATTACCATTGCCAAAAACAACAGGGCTGCAACGGAAACAACATTGGCGGCATAGCCAAGGGTTGGTGTAAAGGCCTGGGCTGATGCATCGCGCATTATGTCAACCACATGCCAGTGCTGACGAATGCCTGAACGAATATATCCCATCAATCCCATAAGCCAGGTGAATGCCACCGCCAGCAAAAACAGCGCATATTGGGCCCGCTCGGGGATACGGCCCCAATGTAGCGGGCCGACATCCCTGGATTTTCTGTATATGAAAGAATCCAGTACCAAGCTGCCGACAATAACCACCAGGGTGGTGACAACCTGCGGAATAGATGCAGCCACCTTGTAGACTGTGTTGGTAAAATAACCATGATAAATTCCAAGGAAAAGGATATTGGCAATGCCTGAACTGAACAGCGCCACCTGGCAAATATTGCCGGTTTTCTCCCAACTAACAGTCGCTATTTTGTTTGAACGGCGATAAAATAGAAAGCTGAGGAATGTGAAGATAATCATTATGTTCACTGCAGTATTCTTTGCCGGCATGATTCCCAGTGGCCCCAGTATCGAGTGGTGAGGCCCCCCCAGAGATTTTAATTCAGAATTGGTCAAAACCAGCGTGTGGGGTGTGAACCACACCAAAAAAGAGCCAACAAGGACAATCGCAATATACTTGATGTATTTGGTGTATCGTTTTGCACCGTCACTGCGCC
Organism: Hyphomicrobiales bacterium; assembly: GCA_024224595.1. GTDB lineage: Bacteria > Pseudomonadota > Alphaproteobacteria > Rhizobiales > Rhizobiaceae > JAAEMP01. Next base: position 2,849 of record JAAENI010000078.1, on the reverse strand, counting down.
CCATGCCGCACCACAGATAGTAATTTGCAGACAGGAACAAAGTGCCGATTAATACTGCCTGAATAATAAACAACCAGGCGAAAATTCCTCCCATCAACGTGATGCCCATCTGTTGGCTATAGGCATAAATTTCGGCAGCCAGATAATAACCCGCGAAAGGAAGCGGCAACAGCGCACAGATCGCAATGAAATTGGCATTATATCCCATCCAATCATAATGGGCTTTTTCCTGCTGGTTGCGGGCAGTAAGGAATTTGAAAGCCGCATAAGCACCAACAATTGAGCCGCCATAGGCAATATTGGCGACAAATCGATGGATATTGATCGGGTTCCACAAGAAATTGTGGATCGCTGCCCAGGAATCACCGCTAAATACGCCTGCCGGATCAACGCCTGCCGGGCTCATCATGAATGTCAGCCATGCATTGGCGAGCAGCATCAATGTCGTACCAACTGCATTCAACATCAAACCCAGAGTCAGATGCACCCATTTTCTGAACCCGCCCTGCAACCAATTCCAACCATAATAATACAGGTAAAGCACTGCGCTCTCAGCGAAAAACAACAGCGCATAGTACAGCATGGTTTCACTGAATATGGTCGACAGATAAGTAAACAAATGCGGGTAAAACAGGATCAATGAAAACAATAGCAGGCCGCCAAGAATAGCTGTCAGGGAATAAGCCGTGATCGAGACCTTGATGAATTCATAAGCCATGTCATCATAGCGTTTGTCGCGGGTGCGCATGCCGATTGCTTCAATAATGAAAACGAAAATCGGTACAGCCAGAACAAAAGCTGCAAACCACAAATGTAATTGGGCAACCACCCATACCACCAGTCGACCATTGACCCCTGCAACAGTGGGGTAATCGGCTGCGGTGAGTTTAGGAGCAGGTACATGTGTCCTCGCTGCCGCTGCTTGGTCCTCGATTGCCTCAGCTACCTGTTGTGCCGCCTCGATAGTGTTTTGATGAGCGTCATTAGCTAACAACACCAAAGCCAGAAGTACGATCACCACCCATGGAACCAGTTTGTTCCGATTTGATTTCAAAGAATATATACCTGCGATTTTATCAATAATTATCATCAGGTTACCTTTGAAAAAACAAACTAAGACCCTGGGCATTCATAAGAGCGATATCCATCAGCAGAAAACCGACTCCACAAACAATAAACGCGCCCAGAAATGAAAACAGTTTAGTTCTAAAACTCATTATCACTGACCTCCATTCCAAATCAGGCGTGTACGAACCACCAGAAAAAAATCAATATCAATACCAGCACAACGATGAAAAGTGCCGGCCCAAACCAATCCTTAATATTCTTGTCGGGAGACTCATTGGTCATCAATCAACCTTCAAATAATTTCATAGCTTGACCCATATCAATAGACGTACCAGCCGCATTGGAGTACACTGACGATATCTCGTTACCCTGGAAAACAGGAAAATCACCCATGCAACCGCCCAAGAAAAAACGTATCGTCGATTTTGTAATTTTCACCGGCATGGCTGTAAATGCGATAGTCATTGTGTTGATCCTTTATTATTTTGTTCTATAAATAAGTTGATAACACTCAGCTCTTTTTTCCCTCGCATTTGCACAGCGTTCTCAGGTGCTTGACCAAACCATCCACTTCTTCCCCGGTAAGTGTCTTTCCCCAAGGCGGCATCATTGGTGATTTGCTGGCTGATGGCCCACCATCCAGGATTACATTTTTCATATCAGCATCACTCAGTTTGTTCATTTCCGCCGCATCCGTGAAATTACGGGGAGAAACTGGGAAATCTTTGGTTACATTCGGTCCGTCACCTTTGCCACCCAAGCCATGGCACTGAGCACAATAGAACTTGTAAACTGTCTGCGTATCGCTCGCTGATACGGGCGCCACAAGTAAATGGCATATTATTCCAGCGAGGCCTGCGACTATCGTGGTCTTTTTCATGATCATCTCCATTCCTGGCCTGATTATTTTTTCTTCGGTTTAAAATTTCCAACATAGCTGGCAACATTAGCCATATCCTTGTCACTCAAAAGACCAACAAATACCGGCATCATTTTTATCGGCTTAAACACTTTTGGTTTTTTTAGATAGGCCAATATCCAGTCGGGGTTTAGTCTAACACCTGCATCAACCAAAGAAGGCCCACTACGTCCGCCGGCGATGACTTTTTTACGGCCAGTATATTGGTGGCATCCGCTGCAGGGCATTTTTTTGGTAAATATCTGACGTCCTTTGGAGTTTCTCTTTACTTTTACTGTTCCCGCTTTGACCTCGCCTGAAGTGAGGCTCATCAGATATTCGCCTACCGTCGCAGCTTCCTCGGCGTTCAGCGAAGGATGGTCACCAGCATTCTCTTCGGTGAGGGAATTAAATTTCATTGGCCGAATTGGTTTTGGATCAAGCAACCAACCGGCCAGCCAATCAGCCTGGAATTTATCTCCAGCATACCAGAGCTCCGGCCCCTTCTTGGTCAATTGATCTTCAATGGTTTTCTCTCTTGCCGGACCTTCGGTGTAATGGCACACCACACATTCTCTGGCTTTAAATACTGCCTGACCTGCGGCTGGATCAGCCCTGCCTGTCGACATCATGGCCATGAGAATGATGGCACCTATAGTTAGCGTGAATTTTACTCTCATAGATTTTCTCCCGTCATATGAATTTAGACAATGGATCATGTCGCCGCCTCATCTTCTTTTCCTTTAACAGTATTTCGCATCAGCCATAGTCCCAGACCGCCGACAATCAGGAAGGCGAACAGAGAATTTAGATAAATTCTGATTTGGTGGAATTTATGATAAAAAAAAAAATAACAATAAAGAAAACTAGAATTGTAACTGCA
>JAAENI010000077.1 GCA_024224595.1 Hyphomicrobiales bacterium | reverse complement strand
TAAGTTTCGCCGATTCAGAATAAAGCACCCAATGCCACCAAATTTAAAGTATTCCGAATGAATGAAAAACACAAGTGAATGGTCCATTTGGCCGTAGATGACCCATAAAAAACAGCACAAATTTATCGGGAGATATTTCGCCGAGTGGCAAATCGCCATCATTTTGTTCTAGGTAGATATGGTGGGGTGATGAATAACGCATGTCGGTCTGACTTCTATTACCAGCCACCACCACCTCCTCCACCACCACCTCCGCCAGAAAATCCTCCCCCACTACTACCACTTGATGATGATGGACTCGTTGCGGCGGCGGCGACTGAGGCAGTCATGGCAGAACCAAGGCCAGCGGCAGTTGCGCCTATCGTTGATGCACTCCATGCGTCACCGTGATACCAGGCAGGATGGTATCCGGACCCGTTAGCTGTTGGTGTAGATACACTTGCGTCTGCAATGAGATCTTGAAATTGATCTGCCCACTTATTGGCAACATTGAGTGCAACGGCATAAGGCAGAAAACGTTCAAATAACTCAATGGTGTGCGGTGCGGCATGCATGTGCTGATGGGTTGTTGCCTGTTGCGTGACGGCCTCAAGCCGATCTTCCTCCGC
>JAAENI010000076.1 GCA_024224595.1 Hyphomicrobiales bacterium | reverse complement strand
GTCAGGTTGAGCACCTGTTTGTCGATCATCACCTGATGGGTTTCATCATCCAGTGAAATCGAACCAATAACTAGATTGTGCGCCAGTGGTTTGGCATGCAATCTTCTGAAAATCGCCTTGACCCGGGCAACCACTTCCCGGGGGCTGAACGGTTTGCAGATATAATCGTCAGCCCCCAGCTCCAGGCCGAGTAAACGATCAATCTCTTCAACCCGCGCGGTAATAAAAATGATCGCCACATTTGAAAATTGACGAATCTCACGGCATAAGGTCAAGCCATCCTTACCCGGCAACATGATATCGAGCAAAATCAAATCGGGTTGATGTATTCGCAACCAGGGCAGCACTTCGTCACCATGCCCTATCACGGTGATGTCAAAATGCTCTCTTTGCAAATAATCCTGCATCAGAGTGGCCAGTTTATTTTCATCTTCTACGACCAGAACAGAGAAATTATTCATGGCACAGAGCTACCCTTAAACCCAATATTTACCCCCAACCCTCCCAGGGCCGAGCGAAAAAGC
>JAAENI010000075.1 GCA_024224595.1 Hyphomicrobiales bacterium | reverse complement strand
GATGGAGCCAGATTTGCTTCAATCGCGGTTCTTGAGCCTTTATCAGGCATGCCGGTGGTTTCACGTATTGGCGTTGCAACTGATGAAGAAGGTGATCTGATTTTTCTGGCCTCTGAGATATCTAACCATACCAGGGCATTGAGTTCAGATCCACGCGCCTCAATTATGGTCGGAGAACCCGGTAAGGGAGATCCGCTCGCCCATCCAAGAATCACATTAATCGGCGAGATTGAGATCGTAGATCGCGAAGGCGGAAACCAGGCATCTTTGCGTGAGCGATATCTGCAACACCACCCAAAGGCCCGGCTTTATGTCGATTTTCTCGACTTTCATTTTTTCCGTATGAATTTGCAGCGGGCAAATCTCAACGGCGGTTTTGGCAAGGCCTTTGAACTGGAACCGAAGGACTTTGCTATCTCAAAATCCTGACCAAGCACTCAGAACTATCTGGCGTATTGGATTCTACATTGAAGTCACAAATATCTGCCAGGCCAGCACCAGCAATGATAAAAATGAAACCGTAAATATCAGTGTGGCGCCGCAAATTGTTTTCTTTGTCACAATCACTAGATGGTATTGATTTTGAGACTTATTCAACATGAATTTTAATGTCACATGAACTAAGTTGGATATTGCACTTGCATAATTTCGAATTTAAACGTTCAATTCCCCTGCGGGTTGGTTGCATGATCTTGAATAGGCACATTGCTGAAAACATTGAGAAAAACTGATGATTGAAAAAGATTTTCCAATTGAAGACATTTATGTACCAGCCAAAAGGCGCAAATCTTTGGATGAAGCAAAGATCGATGCACTGGCGGAAGATATTCTGGAGAACGGACAAACTACTCCCATTCAGGTACGCCAGGGCAAAGGGCGGGTTGTCCTTGTGGAAGGGCTGCACAGGTTAGAAGCGTGTAAAGCCCTTGGTGAAGAGATCATCCGCGGTTACCTGGTCCAGGCAAGGCGTTACTGAGCCCGAATTATCTGAACCTCACTCGATCTATTCAGGTAGCAAATCCTTCAAACGCAACAATGCAATTCGCTCAACCTGACGACAGGCAGTCGTAAGCTCCTCATCCTGGCTATGATTGATCCGTTGCTCAAAGGCGGATACAATATCTGATTTGCTCAATCCCTTGACTGCTATGATAAAGGGAAAGCCGAATTTATCGACATACGCTTTGTTAAGGCCAGTGAAATTCGCGCGTTCACTATCACTCAACTGGTCAAGACCGGCTGATGCCTGTTCATCGGTTGATTCTTGCGTCAATTGCTTTGCAGCGGCAAGTTTACCCGCTAAATCCGGGTGGGCGTTTAACACACCCAGTCGTTGTTCATCATCGGCTTTTCGAAATACAGCCGACAATGCCGCATGGAGGCCACTTGCGCTGTTATGTGCAGGTGAGAGTTCCTTGTTGTAGGCACGCTCAGCGATCCATTGGGAGTGTTCAAAAACGCCGCCATATTGCTCAAGGAACCGCTCTTTGGTCATCCGATAAGGGCGTTCTTGTGCTTTGAAAGGATGGTTTTTGCGCCAGTGATCTGCAATTTCGATACGGGTCGGAATCCAGACATCATCATGAGATTGTATATATTCCATAAAACGTCGAAGCGCAGCCAGACGGCCTGGCCTGCCCACAAGTCGACAATGCAAGCCGATATTCAACATTTTGGCCGCACCCTCTTTTCCTTCCTCATAAAGGACATCAAACGAATCTCTCAGATAGGTGTAGAAAGGGTCACCGCAATTAAAACCAGCGGGTATTGAAAAGCGCATGTCATTGGTATCAAGCGTGTAGGGGATCATTAGCAAAGGATCATTCCCCTCAGATTCATGCCAGAACGGCAGATCATCCGCATAGGTATCCGAACAATAGGCAAAACCACCCTCGCTGGCGACCAAATCGACTGTATTCACCGAGCAACGTCCGGTGTACCAACCGGTTGGTCTTGAACCTGTCACCTGTGTGTGAATATCAATGGCTCTGGATATATCAGCCATTTCATCTTCTGGCAGATAATCTTTGTATTCAATCCATTTATAGCCATGGGAAGCAATTTCCCATCCCGCTTCCTGCATCGCCGATAATTGTTCAGGCGCTCGTGCCAGTGCTGTGGCAACACCATAGACTGTGGGAGTGATATTCAGCGATGTGAACAAGCGATGCAATCGCCAGAATCCAGCTCTGGCTCCATATTCGTAAATTGTTTCCATGTTCCAGTGGCGCTGGCCGGGCCACGGTTGAGCGCCGACAATTTCTGACAAAAACGCTTCTGATGCGCCATCACCGTGCAGAATACAGTTTTCTCCACCTTCTTCATAATTGATGACAAACTGAACTGCAATTTTTGCATCATTCGGCCATTTGGGATCCATACCTCTTGGGCCGTGGCCGCGGAAATCTCTTGGATACTGGGTCATGATTTGCTCGTTGACTATCTGATTTGTTGATTGCGATGCTCAGGGTCGATAGAATGGGTCCTGACCCAGTGATCTGTTCTCAAGATAGACAGGAAATTATCGGGTGCGTCAACAATCGGAGAATTAATCAAAGTTGCGTTGATGCTAACGCAGCTTAAATACTATTTTGAAAATCAAATGATCATACAGGCATTCTAACAAATACAGAAAGTGAAAACAATGGGTTCAGGAAAACTGACGACACATGTGCTGGATACCGCCAGTGGCAAACCGGCTGCAGATTTGGAAATAACACTCTATTCAGCCGGCAACTGGGGATTAAAAGAATTGAAAAGGACCATCACCAATTCAGATGGTCGGTGTGATGCGCCATTACTACAGGATGATGAATTTATCCCCGGTGTTTATGAACTGCATTTCGCTGCCGGCGACTATCTCAGACGAGTTGGCAACGATCTGCCGGACCCGGCTTTTCTGGATACGGTACCGATACGCTTTGGTATCGCAGATGCGGACAGCCATTATCATGTTCCGCTATTGATTTCATCCTATGGTTATTCGACCTATCGCGGGAGCTGATTGGATCTAAACTGCCGGGAGTTGTATTTGAACAAATTCAGGTATTCGCACCAAATGGCGAAGGGGAACGAGGCCTTTATTCGCGGATTTTCAGGTGCAGCCAGCCTGGTCTCTGTGGGTATTTTATATCTTGTTTTCAATGGTTCAAACGTAATTAATTCCTATTTGATTGATTCACAAAACTATATTGTCGGTCGCGATTTTGTTAATTTCTGGCAATATGGCATAGCTGCCTGGGAAGAGTTGCCTGAGAAATATTATGATCCCTACTGGTACAATGCGCGCCTCGATCGTGTTCGTCCAGGGAACCTGCCTAACGCGTTCACTTTTAACGTGAAAGCTGACAATAGACCGTTTCTTGTTTACACGGAAGCATTTGATGGGCCAAGCCAGTTCACTCGGCAAGGCGCAAAACGCAGTGCGATCTGGTTGATCGGACAAGTTTTGCAACGCTGCAGAATGCTTT
>JAAENI010000074.1 GCA_024224595.1 Hyphomicrobiales bacterium | reverse complement strand
TTTACCGGCGTCGGTTACGTCGCCTTCAACTTCACCGATGCCATTATTGATGCTGCCACCGCAAAAATGGCAAACACAAGCACCTCTTTCTGGAAACAGCTCAAATATGCTTATTCCAGCTCCGTTTCCGATGCGTATAAATTTCAATTTTCCAAATACTACAACAGCAGTGTCTTTCAAAAAACAACCAACGTGATGATCGGCCTGACAATGGTCGTTCTCGTTGTTGGCGTTACCCTATTTGCCATCGGCTTTTTCACCGATGACAGCAGTATGTTGACTGTTGGTGTGTACATTTTGAACGTTGTCGCGCTGGTGGCCGTTACTGTTTACGCCCTCAACATGTTTTACACCATATACAAGAATGTTCAGGCGCTGTTCAGCGGAGCAATGCAGGTAGCCGCCACGACGGCCTCTAAAGTCAGCAAATTTGCGGCCGTTGGCAAGCTGGGGCTTGTGCTGGGACTTGTGGGTGCATGGGCGATGTTTGTCATCCAAGCATTTTCAAGCGGATTCAAGAATGATTTTGAGCTTCATTCCGCCATTGCATTTGCCATTGCCGCCACCATCGTCGTTCTTATTTTCTTTATTCTTGACAAGACGATTGTTGGCACAATTATTGTCTTGCTTATTTTGATTATTGATGCCATTTTAGCCCTGTTTGGCGAGAATGGTATTCAAGCGTGGCTGACAGAAACAATCGCTGGCTGGCTGTACGATGCCGATTACATCATCTCCAATTTCGACTCGTCAGATCGAATTGATATGAACATTACCAACCTAGCTCTGTCTGATGCTGACGGTGGGTTTACGTCGCTAAATGGGCTTTATTACACGATGGATGTGATCAATACGCTCAAGTATTACAGCGAATCCAGTGTTAGTGAAGCGCGGCGCACATCTGTTGAATACTCCCTGCAACCCGATGATTCTGATCAACATAGCGGCTTAAGTAATAATGAAATGCGTGATGATTGGGTGAGCATTGGCAGCCGAAAAATACGATTTAGCGATACTGTTGCTAATGCAACTTCCGTGCCGCTTGGATTTTCAGGAACAGGAATCAACCAAAATTTGGAAGGAGCCATTTATTTAGCCGAAGCGTACAGCATCCCTTATGAAGGGTG
>JAAENI010000073.1 GCA_024224595.1 Hyphomicrobiales bacterium | reverse complement strand
TCATTTCTTTATTCATCTCGGGCTTTTCTTCAGCCTTCATTTCTTTATTCATCTCAGGTTTTTCTTCAACCTTCATTTCCTTTTTCATATCGGCTTTCATAGCAGCCTGAAGAGAGGTCCCGGCAACGATACGCCCGTCAATATGAGGTTTATAGGGGCCGTGGTTTTTCAAATATGTGATTACAACATCCTCGACACCGGGGCCAAAGTCGTAGGCGTCCATACCGTTTTTGGTAAAGACCTTGTAGCCATCGCCACCGGAGCGAACGAAATTGTTGGTGGCCACGCCGTAAACTTTTGCCGGATCAATATCGACCCATGCGCCATTTTCCGAGACCTGTACCTGTTTGATACGGCCTTTTAGCGGTGCAACGCTCTTATCCCATGCATATCGCAGGCCAGACACCTGCGGAAAACGACCTTTAACGTCTTCAACCTGACTAACACCATTTTCGAGTGCTGCGATTACGTCTGAACCTTTCAGTCTGAAGGTCGACAGCGTATTGAGGAATGGTAATACAGTGAGAACTTCGCCCTTAGTGATATCACCGGCATCAATTGATGCGCGAATGCCGCCGCCATTTTGAATGGCAATGGAGATTCCCTGGCCTTTGGTTCTGTCCAGCATCGCATCGGTGATGAGGTTGCCCATTTCACATTCAACTGCCCGACAACTTTCGCGGTTGCCATCGATTGATGCTGCCGCAATTGCAACGACAATGTTCTTTTCGGCATTGAGTGGTTCTGCCAGTTCTGCCAGTTGGGCAGCCATATCGGCATCCGGTTTAACACTTGAATCCAGCAGATGAGGATCACCTGATGCGCTGACAACATTACCTTCATCGTCGAAATCCACTTTCAACTCGCCCAGATATTTTGAATAGGCATAGGCATGAACAATTGCCACCAGATTATTATCAGGTCCGCGAACAACGTCAGGATAAGGTGTTGCTGCTCTGGCATTGGTGTTTGACATAAAAGTGTTGGAATGCCCGCCAACGATTACATCGATACCCGCAACGTTTTCAGCCAATTCCACATCTTCAGGATATCCGGCGTGAGAAATGACAACAATCTTGTTAACACCACTGGCTTTAATCTGGGGGATAATCCCCTTTAGATAGACCTGGTTGTCAATAAACTTGGTGTTTTTACCCGGTGAGGCGATATTAGGGGTGTCGGTTGTGACAATGCCAATCAAAGCAATGCGTTTGGCACCTTTGTTGATGATGCGCACACCAGGGACTTTATCAACCAGCAATGGCTCTGCGGAGAAATCGATGTTTCCGCCTAAAATCGGAAATTTTACCATGTCGATAAATTTGGAAAGCACTTCTGGACCATCGTCAAATTCGTGATTGCCCAGTGCAAATCCGTCGATGTTCAACTGATTAAAGAAATCCGCCGTCGCCTTGCCTTTGAATTTTGTATAAAATAAGGTGCCCTGAAATGCGTCACCGGCGACCGCCAGAATGTTGTCCTGTCCAGTAGCCTTGAGTTCAGCCTTGCGTTCATCGAGTTTGGTTTTAATCCGGGCAATACCACCGAAACATTTGTTTTTTGCTTCATTTTTTTCAGAGCAGGAAGAATCGTATTTGCTGATTGATTCAAACCGGGCATGAAAATCGTTGAAGTGGAAAATAGATAAAGAGTAGTCTGCCATTGCAGCGCTGGCACTGAATGTCATTCCAATGGCCATTGTCAGGCCTAGTAATAATTTCATGGTATCCTCCGAAAGGTGTAAATTCTGGTCTTTAAACACTCGTTTAATCAATACTCAGGCCCGAATTCGATTTCCCGGGACGGGTCAATTGTGACTCTACCATAAAACGATAACATGGGTATGACAATATCACTCAGCGTCAGGGCTGAAAAACTCTTGCTAGTTCATAATACCAAATCTGGATCGATTTGCCTGTCGTGCGTGGATCATGTTTGTGCCATTGATTTTTCAACGGATTTGTCAATAATTCCACCTCATGGCTAGCGAAAAATACAGCAAAATAATGCGAAAGCGCTTTTGGAGCGGGCGCATACGCTTGAGAATGAAAGTCAGATGAAAGTACTTTGTCGTGACTGGGCACAAACCTGTGACAAGACAATGATAGATGGGCTTGGTTACCTGTCGACGCAAAAAGGTGCGGAATTGTTGAACCGCCTGTCACCTGGTCTAGCCGCGAAGATATCCTCGTTGAAGGACCTTTTGCGGGAAATAGTCAATATCTGACGATGCTTTCAGCAATTTCAAACCGCCCAACCATGGCAGATGCCACAAGCAAAACTGGCACAAGCATTGGTGCCGCGATGTTGGCAATCCTGTGCGCAGAGAATGATACTTCAGGTAAACGCAAGCGCGGTTAGTCTAGTTTCTGTGGCAGTTGTATGTATTAAGACTACGCCACGAAATGGCGACCTGAATGCAATCGTAGAATTTCTAAATGATTGTTTGAGAATAATTTACAAGTGGCCTTGATGGCGGCGCCTTACCTGCAAAACCCGGTCGCACCTAATAGGATAAATGCAACTCACCCCATTTGTGACACGCCCAAATCCAAATCCGTGGTTATATTTATTTTGAAATTGTGAAAGTAATTTCCAGATTTTCCTGGCCGAGTTCGATGGCAGCCTCTTCAAATTCCGGCGGGGCAAGTTTGCCGCGCGCATCGTTTGAGAAGCCATAGGCTTCGGTTGGAAATCCGATAAAATTGCGATTGATTTTCCCGCTGGTATCGATGTCATGAAATGCGACAATTGCATATTTGCCAGGTTTGAGGTCGTTGAAAATAACTTTCAAATCAGGAACCTCGGATTTTACAATTTGTCCTGTATAGGGTTTGCGTTTGCTGGGGAAACCCCTGGCACCGTCCAGAACACCAATGACAATATTCCCTTCGGTGCTCTTGATGCCTTTGATATTGACCGAGAGATTGGCGGCGAATGTGTTGACAGGTACCGCAAGCAGGATCAAACCAGCAAGAATGAGGGATCGATTGTACATCATAGTTTTCCTTAAATACTGCTGCTAAATTGTCGCCAAACACCGAACTACGGCTTGAATCACTTAGAGTCTGTTCAAGAATACACAACAGGGTTTG
>JAAENI010000072.1 GCA_024224595.1 Hyphomicrobiales bacterium | reverse complement strand
CAGTTGCAGCGGTTGCAGCACTGACGGCTGCAATTATTTACTTTTGGGATGAACTCGAACCACTGCGAAAAGCAATAGGCGGTCCAGTGTATGTTGTTTTTATGATGTTGAAAAGCGCACTGGATGATGTGAGGATTTTGTTTCAATCGGTATCGGTTGTAGCAAGCGATCTTGTATCGGCAATGGCCACAGTAATGGCACCAATTACAGCGATTGCAACTGCTATTTTCTTACTGCCCTTGGCTTGGTTTATATCCAACATGAAAGTCATGGCCAAGGTTTGGCGCGTTATAACAGGCGTTATCAGGGTAGCAGTTAGCGCGGTTAAATTGGCAATTGCATGGGTAGGAAACATGCTCAATCAATGGATGACTTCGACCGAGTCAGGCGGTGTTTTTGCGGCTGTATTTGGAAAAATCAAAGACGGCGCAATGTGGCTATGGAATACCATCAAGGGGCTATGGAGTACTGTAACTAGTTTCTTTGCAGAATCTGCACAATGGTTAGAGAAATT
>JAAENI010000071.1 GCA_024224595.1 Hyphomicrobiales bacterium | reverse complement strand
CCCGACAGCGTTGGATCATGTCATGCCACAACCCGCGACGTTGACACTCAACCCGATATTCGTCTGAACTATCTGTCAGCGCAAAGCGACAAGCAGACGGCGGTGAAATCGGTCAAACAGGTTCGCAAGATTATGGCTGCAAAGCGGTTGGAGCGATATGAGCAGCAGGAAATCTTGCCAGATTCCAATGTGTCCACAGACGCTGAATTGTTAATAGAGGCAGGCAATATCGCAACTACGATTTTTCATCCGTTGGCACATGCAAGATGGGAAGTGATGCGCTGTCTGTCGTAGATTCAGAGTCGAAAGTTCATGGTCTTGATGGTCTTCAGCATGTGGTGAAATGTCGCCTGACGGATTGGCGATATATATCTTCATGCAATCAATTCCCTTTGCCGCATGTCGCCATTAGGTTTGTTTATATTTTGTGCCGCGTTTTCAAATACGCGTTCGACATTGGCGAATTTGCCTTCTGTCAGCGCCTTATCCCTCTCCTCAGAACGGCGCGCTGCCAGTACAATGATCGGATCAAACGTGGTCCATACGGGGATGGTCGATAATAGGGCACTCAACAAGGCTCCACTTCGCAATATCCAACCGACATAACCTGCTGTGAGCAGTGTTCCTGTTCCAAATGTTAACGTTTCTGAATCAAATCCAAATACATTGCCATGTTCCTGTATCTCTGTCTGAATTTGATCAAGTGAAGCAAGGAGTTTAAGGTCAAACTTCTTCAGTTCGACTTTATTCTCGAACTTGGCCAGGTCAATTGGTTTGATCTTTATTT
>JAAENI010000070.1 GCA_024224595.1 Hyphomicrobiales bacterium | reverse complement strand
GACTCCAAGCATTTTCAGCTCCTTCTTTGATACTAGCAGTCGGTTGATTTTCATCGTTACACTCCTTGAGTAAGGAGCATCGCGATGCCCAAGCCAAACCTGCTAGCGGGCGATGAAAACGTAACATCAATCAATTCGTTTGGCGAGGCAGCTTTCATATGCAATAAGATTGTGTAATCAGCATTGGCAAATTACTGCAATTGGAAGTGGTAATCCTTCGCGAGTACTCGAACCTTTTTAACGGAAAATTGTGGGGGTATATTTGGGGGTATCTCTTCTAAACCGTTTTTCGATAAATGAAATATATCAATAATTTAAACGTATTATGCGAGTCCTCTTCTGTTTGTATAATGCATTGATTTAAAGAATATTCATGAAATTCGATATCTATTACTGGTCATTTGGAGTATTGTAATTGCGATAACTGCAATTCAAGATTGACTATATTATCATTCGAATTATATATTTGATTTATTGGAGATCACAAAATGTTAAATTTCACAAATTTGTGGAAAAGCCACCCAACAAATCTTGGGGAGCCTTCGCCCTGCCGTACTGATGGCAGTCCCAGTTTTACTAATCAATGCGCAATTCGTGTAGGCACAACACTAAATGCGTGCGGTGTCAGCCGGAGCCAGTTGCCAAATCCGGTGTTGTGTTGGTTCCATGATAAATCGGAATTGCATATCTTGCGTGCAGAGGAATTGGCGGCAGCCCTCGATTCCGCCAATATTGAGGAGATCGGGGCGACATTTAAGGTCGTAACGCCCACGAACTTCCGCAAGGATTTGAAAAGTCAAACCGGAATTGTATTCTTCAAGGACTATTGGCTTAGAAACAGTGATCCCGCTGAATCACCAACCGGTGATCATATTGACGTTTGGGACGGCAAGAATACGGCAGCGACAAGTCAATTGTCCGAGTGGCACCGAAAACTGACGCTTGATGGATATGGTGAAGCAAAGCAGATCTGGTTCTGGGAAGTACAGTGAGGAAACCAGCCATAATCTTCGGCATGGTCGCCGCCAGCCTTTTGTCGGGATATTGGCTGACCCCTCTATTTGTTGACCCAATGCTGCGAATCATACGCTTTGAGAGTTCAGATGCTGTGACCGATGCAGTTGGCTACCTTGCCTATGGTTCACTGGCAACGTTCGGGTTGATCGGGTTGATTGCAGGGCTTGGTCTGAATCGGTTTCTGAATCATCGAAACCAAAGCTCAAAATAAGTGATTGTTTTCTCTGCCAATAGGTGCTTTTGGTTTTGATGGAAATGATTTGGATAAAAGTTATGCTATATTGCTGCATGGAATTCGTATCGACGAGAGCAAAACAGATAACTGCGTGCGCATTTTAGAAAATTCCAGTGATGATGGGCTGTAAGATATTTAAGTGCCATTTTTTTTGCCCTTTGGCTGATCATTATCCACGGGTTTGGCAGGCTTGCCGGGCTTGGATGGTTTGACGGGGGTGTTTGGCTGGTTTGATGCCGCAAGCGCGATATCGCAGGCAAAGGTCCTGGGAGTAACCACCAGCCGCTCGACCGGAATATCCTCATCGACGTCGGGAACATTTAGCTCACTTTCGAATATGCGCAAGACATAGTCGTCCGCATTGGCTCCCTGCGGTAGGGAAAAGCTCGCGGTCCAGGAAAGCTCAGGACCATCTCCAACCGGCAGAACTTCCAATGCCTCCAATGCTGCGCCTCCTTTGTCATAGGCCTGGACCAGTGTTGGCATCCCGTCACCGGCAACAGATTTGCGTTTCAGGGAGTAATTCTGATGGGGCACATTGGTGCGATACGATTGCGAATCCTTATCGCTTTTGATTTTGCCTTCGGCATCTGTGAAGCTAAGGAATGCAGGCGAGCGGCGAGTATATCCGGCCCCTCTTACGGTCGCCGATACATGTCCGCTTTTGGTGATCCGAATTTCAACGGTTCGTTTGGGAGGAATTTGTATTGGATCCGCAACCACCGGACGCGAAAGCTCAATATTTTTACCCGCCAGTGACTGGGGTTGATATCTGGCAAAGGAACACCTCAAAAACGGGCTGTCCGCTGTCGTGGTATCTGCATCGATATCGATATACCAGTAAGCATCCTGTTTGTGCAGCTTTGGCTGGAAAGCGATGACCGCAACCCTTGCCGTCATGTCATCGGCATCAACTTCGTCATCATCATCGTCCGGATTTTTGCTCTGGTCTTTGAACGTCAGCAACAAATTACTCATTTTGGCACAGTAGCCGGCGAAATGACTGGGTGGGATTGCAACGTCCAGGTGATTGCTCCAGACCGTGGGGTCTTCACCCCATGCGGTGACATGGCGGGCCAGATGGGATTTTTCCTCATCTTCAGGTATCCGCATCTCTTTCAATACGGGTAATCTTTTGCGTTCGCCAGGTTCCAATACATGTCGGTGCTGCGTAACATTACCGTTTTCGGGGCAATGTTTGGGATAGGTATCGACGAGGTCGGCGGGAAGCAGAACCAGCGCGATAAGTTCACCTTCACCAGAAGCAAAATTATCTCCCAGGCGAACACGGATGGCCGGCTTTCGCTCAAACATGATGGAATTTTCATCACGTGAAACTGTCCGCTCCCGGAACAGTAACTCCATCGACCTGATATCCGGTATGGGCGGACGCTCGGTGGACTTTATCCAGAGTTCCTGTTCAAAAATCAGTTTATCGGGACCTTGTCTGGGACAATTATGTTGGTGCAGCTTCTTACACAGCGATGTGTATGATGCGCTTTCGGTTTCAAATAAACCGACTTCATTTTGCTCGGGGCAGGATTCTTCGGGTGGTTTGTTGTCGTGTCTGGCCTCGATCAGATTTGGATCTTCTTTTTCAAACAGTTCCGAGAACCTGCTGGTGGCGACAATTCGAAGAGCCAGTCTGCGGGCTTTTTTGCCAAAATCATAGGACAGATTTCGGAGCTTACCCTGATCATCTGTAAGCAGATCAATGAAACTTTTGAATGTGTCGTGGGTTTTCGCAATTTCCTCGATGTTGAAGAGTTCCTCTGACACCACGGCCGGTTTGTGATGCCACTGTTTTTTATCATGCCTCAACGATGCTGCTGCGCTCACGTCCCTCCAGAGCATATCGCAACGAAGCGAGCCAGTCGATTTTCTGTCCAGTTCCACCCGTCCAAGAATGTACCCGATATTACCACCCATTTCATCTGAAAGGCCATTATCATCCTTTTCAGTCACTTGCTGGGCCTTGTCTATTCTCCGTGTTGGAATAGCGTAGAAATACGCCTCGGGGTAGTTGTTTTCGTAATCAGCCTTCTTGGGTACTGCGTTGATGACATCATTCCACTTCTGGGGCCCATCCGATAATCTGACAATTCTCAGGGCGCGTTGCTGCAACGTTTTTTGCTGCAGCGTTTCTTCTGGGGATTCTTCCAGGTAGGAAATCTCGATTTGTGGAAATTCCGGCTGCAACAAGGGGCGCTGGACAGCGTGGATCAATTGAATTTTCTCAACCGCATTCAAGGACATGGACGGCAAGGTGCCAAGGGCGGTTCGCCAAAATACTTCGACGGCGGTGGCTTTGGCATCCTGGATATCGGCCGGGGGATTTGCCCGCAGGAGGTCGCTCATTCCCACACCAGTGAGGTCGTCCCAGCGTTGTTCCTGCGCTTTGGTCAGTAAGCCGTCCAGAATTTTCTGATCTGAGGGTTCATTTTCCGAAGTCTGAGTGCTTGAAACGCCACCAGCTAATTGCGCAACGAACTGTCTGGCATTCAAATTGCCTGAAACTGCCTCAAATGCAGTCTGGGGACACCACAGATTCAATGTAAATTCCTCGGCAGGACCAATGTGAACGCCGAGATGCGCCAGCGTGAGTTTCTTGCGCCCTGGTGATTTCAAGACAAAATCCGGCAGGTCATCTTCTATCCAGCTACCGCGTGATGAGTTTTGCTCACCGATAACCGACAACGCCACCGGATCCAGTTTATCTGATTCCGGCTGAAACGTGATGTTCGTAGGCAATTCGGGGTTTTCTGCAAGATCACCATTTTCTTCCAGAGCCAGGCACATTCGGCGTGCTCTGGCATCGATGTAATAATGCTCGGTTCTCTTTTTCGCATTATTGGCGATGCCGCGAAAAATTGGCCCCCTCTCGCCGCCTACTTTTTCCTTTTGCTGTACCAGTTTGCCATTGATGAATTCATTGCTTTCGCACAAATATGGGAATAACGCCAAATGGGGATTTAGATCCACATCCAGCAATCCACCCGGGGGAATTGAATCAAACGTCTTGTCAAACTGCCCCTGCTGTTCCGCCTGCTCAAAAGAGGTGCTGGGTGGGGCTACAATCCTGGTTGCCGAACGAGTATCCGATTCCTGTCCGCTATAGGTGCGGATTATAATCTGGTGCAATTTGTCGGGAGGAGCTTTTTCTCCCTCCTTCAGCTTCACCAGCAACGGGTCCGATTCCAGGAATAACAGTTCGGGTGCGGGAACCACATCGGGTGGTGTGAATGGAAATGGTGTATCGTCTTGATCTTCTGCCTGGTCACCTTTTCCCAATGCGACCTTGAAGTATTTGTCCTTCCAGTACTCGGGATATTCAGTTTTATCTTTCACCTCTTTCAACGGACCAAATTTGAATTCTGCTCCTCCTCCATTGATGAATCTTGCCCTTCCCACAAACAGGTATCGACTGGCGTTGCGCAGCACTGGTAGTAATGGGCCTGTCTCAGGCAGGTCGTAATTGATGGAAATCGGCAGGTCGCTGTCGCAATCGACAATTGTCGTTGCTGCCGATTCCACTGCAGCAGGGGTGCTCAGGGGATCGCCGGTCCAGAATATCATTCGAGGTGATATGACCGGTTGCAATTCGCCGTTTTCATTCTTTTTGGTGCGAGACATGGGAAGTGCAAACCCTTCGTCGCGATGTCTGAATTCCTTGAACGGATGAAATGCAAATTTTTCCTTGCCGATCTTGATACCAGCAGAGCGATAAACTTCATTAATCTGCGGATATTCGATCAGACGGGAAAATGCCGGACAAAATTCCTGGGCGGATATGCCATTGCCTGATATCGCAATGTCATATCTCGTTCCAAGATGAAGGTCTTCGGCGTAAAGCGTTTTGACGACCGGTTCCTTGCCTTCTTTTCTGTGTCTGGCCAAAGCGATATCGATCGTCGTTTCGTGAGCACTGTCGTTGTCAGTCATCTCGATTCCGCGGCAGGAAAACAGCGGCAGGTCAAATTCCATCTGGCCTGGCAAGGCGCCGGACTGAGCCATTTCATTTGTGGTCTGAGCGGCAGATGCGGATGCCCGAATGGCCTGGCTGGTATCCAGTACCTGCAAATCATATCGCGAAAGACTTTGATAAGATGCTCGCAAATTTAGCAGGCCATCTTCATTGATATTGCCACCAATCTGGCGTTGAACAAAAAAATCATGCTCAGAATCTGGATCAAGCAAGTCGGAGATTGCCTGCTTTCTCGATTTTGGCAAAAATCTCTGCCCAGGCAGGTTCACTTCTACCGCAGTCTTTATCAATTTTGCTGCCACCCCGGCGAGGACATTTTCGTCCTCCAGTTTCGCGATGGCATCCGGGTCGGCATAAATCGCGGAGACATATTGGAGATTTGCTAAATCAAGTTTATCAGCATCAATTGCGAAATCATGGATCATCCGCAGGAATTTACCCAGGGTTGGATGTGATCTGATCCCGGCAAGTTTACGGCGAACGCCCTCCATATAAATCAGTCTTTTGCGTGCAATAGATGTATTGGGAGGATTTGGTATTGGACGTTCGAATTCGTGGGCGGATAGATATTCACTGACTTCATGTTTTAGCTGTTTTTCCAAATCCCCAAAGCTTCGTTGAGAATCCTTGTCCCGGATTCCCGACATCAGCATGATAAGGTTGGTAGCCAATTTTGTCTGATTGTCAGAATTGCCTAATTCTGCTTCCATTACAGTCTGCAGGGAATGGTAACCATCTTTCAGGTATTTATCGGAATAGGGGCCTTGTTTATCGTCGTTATTTGCATCGTCGCCTGACCTGGGTAATTGTGCAAGGCCACTGGAGATTGCACTACCAATATCTGCAGCCATATTTCGAAGGCCGTTTTGTTGTGTGACCGATGTAAGTTGCTTCTCATCCCTGTCATCAAATCCTCCCGAAATCGACTGAAAACGCCCGAGCGCGGTGTCGGTAGGGTGGGTTAGAAACGAATTTTTGAGAAATCCCAGCCAGAAGTTTCGCAGGTATTTTGACTCAAATTGCCGGGAAACCCGATCCATGAAAAATGCCTGAAGCGGTTGATTCTTGATTTTGGCAATTTCCTGCTTTTGCTCTTGATCAAATCCCTGGGTAAGGGTTTCAAACAAAAGGTTTGCTGTGTGGATTGATGAAAATATTTTCGATATTCCCGCCAGGTCAAACGATTTGGTCAGGCGGGGATTGATCAGCGGTATCGCATCGCGGGCGTTGGAACCGGCTTCGTTCGAATTTAGTTCTGCAGCCGTATTTTTGTTATCCACGACCTCGCGAAACAGGTCGAAAGTCTTATTATTATTCGAGGTGAAGATTTCATTCCACAGTTCTTGTGAACCGGAAATCAACTTGTCATTGCCCTGAAAGCGAGCATCGGTTCCCAGGCGCACCAATTGTGTTTTGTTATTGGAATAATGCGCAATCAGCAGTATTTCGCCAGCCTTATTGCCCGACAGGTCTGTCGGCCAGGTTTCCAGCGCAATCTTTGCAGAAATACCCTCTACATTGAATTTTTCATCTGCAATGGGGGTCAGGACAACGCTGACATTTAATTTGTCGTTCTCGCTCACCCCGTCAGGAACAACTGTGCACTGAACACTGACCGGGTTGATATCAATTACTTCCGCCATCGCTCAACTTACACTCCCACTTTATAAAATCGCTTGCGATAATTGCCCCAGTCTTTTTTCTTGTTGGGGACAAAGGTCTGGATTGTGGCACAAGGTTCACTTTTATTTTTGTTTTCACCCAAAGACTTAGCTGCCATTCCCGGCGGCTGATCTAAAACCCTGTCGCCTTCCCTTGAGCGCCCGGATGTTCCTCCACCACCACCTCCCTCAACTTCATACTTGGCAGTAAAGCTGTAGCTGACTTCGACGAATCCAACTTTAAACGAGAATGCAAATGTCGAAGAACCGATCATCGTTCCACCGTTTTGCTGGCGGATCGTTACCTCGATCAGGACCGATATGGAAAAACAGGCAATGTTACCTTCACCAACCGCACGAACAAATCCTTCCAGCACACGCTGTCCTGGTCTCGACATCAGATAAATTCCGGCTGTCACCCGACCCTGAGCCTCTAGTGGTCCAAATTCGATCGGCACAACGGCGCCAAATTCGATCTGGATTTCAAATCCGATAATTCCTTTCGGACTGGCCAGCAAGCCCACAAATCCGCCGCCACCATAAGGCGGTTGAGAAACCAGAAAAGGTTTGCGTCGCCTGGCAAAAACAAATGAGAATGTCGCCTGCTGATCTTCAAACGGTAATATCATCTCAACGCCAATGGCGATATTTGAGAAAATCAGAGTACCAACGGGGATGGCGGGAGCGGAATATCTATAACCCGCCAAAACTCCAAGCGGTGACAGGCTGATGCGCACATATGGACCGTTATCCGGTTTTGGCCCCATCAGCGAGCCGAGCGCCTGGATGAATTCCAGAGCCTGGCCAATTTCTACCTCGTTGATATCGGCTTTGAATTTCGGTTTGCCTCCATTTTTAGATGTTACTTCCATCCCTTTGAAGCCGATGGTCACCAGATCGATTGCATCGCCAAGCAGGTGAATTTTAAAGGGCTTCATTTGCCCTTTCGCCACGACTTCCCTTGACCCGGTAATCAGATTGATTTTGATACGTGCGCCAAGCACCAGGTCATTGGTTTTACCGTCCTCTGTTTTGGGAAGAATAAAACCCAGTTCGGGAAAGGGAACAGTTGCGCGGTCAATTTCAAAAAGTGGGCTACCTGAAGGGAATGGATCGAGTTTGGTATCCCAATCGTAATTCAGGTTGATTTTCGCCGGTATCAATTCAGCCAGCGCCTTTTTCAGCTCTTTCTCGATGACCGAAAAGTCGAACAATTCGCTCAACTGGCCTTTTGACAGTGATTCGGCCAGTCGAATTACAATTTCCATTGCATCGAGCAAACCCGGCTTGTTGCTGCCCCATTTATCTTCCAGATCTTCAATTGCCAGGATCAAATTGTCAGCGGCTGTTTTGTAGTCGGACAAATTGGCATTGGCATTCAGAAAATCATTAGAAGTTTTCTTTACCGCCGTGATTTTTTCTTGATCATCTTCAATTCTTGTTTTTGCTCTTTTCAGGTCCTGTATGGCTGGATCAGCTAGCAAAGCGATAAGTTCCAGCATGCCTGCCTGGTCGTCAGCCGATTTCGCAAATAGCAAATTTATATCGTCGATCGCTTTAACAACTTTGCTATAAACACCTTCATCAAGATATTTGGTTAGCTTGTTAACCGCTCTCACTGAATTCAACGCAAGGGATTTGACAACGTTGTCACCCAGCACAATAGATTGAAGAATGCGACCGGCAATCTCTTTTTCACAACGGGTGATCTGGCTGTTGATCCGGTTGCCTATTTCCTGCAAACCGGTAAAATCGGTATTGTTTTTGCTGTCAATATCCGTCTGAAATTCAGAAGCTTTGACAGCAAGTTCATCTATCTTTTTGTCAATCTGTTTTTTCAACTCACCGCTGGCTTTGTCTGTCAAATCAAAAAAATCGCTGGTACTGCTTTTAAGCGAACCTTTGCCCAGTTCAACGAGCGATGTAATTTCCTTTAGAATCGGCTTTAGGGCATTTTTGACAATTTTATTAAATACTGCATCCAGTACCGAAGGGTCAGATAGTACAGCGGCGGTCGATTGAATTCGCTCCAGATCGCGGAATATATCGGAAATGATAAGAACAGCTTCATACCGGGATTCATAAACCGCTTCTATCGGTTCGAGATATTTCCTTGCGTTGAGGCAGATGTTTTCATTCTTTTGCCTCAGCTCAGCGATGCGAATTCGCCAACGTTGAAAATTCTGCAATGCCTCAACCAGCTTGTTGACTGTCCTGGACAGAGCCGTGAATTCCAGCTCCAGTTTGGATTTGATTGGGTCGGGTGTCTCGGCAGGCAGTTTTAGATTGGTGACCTCATCATTCAAATTTTCCAGGCTATCCTTCAAATTCGCAACTGACGGACCTGATTCCAGAACAAGACCTGCCACCATATTATATGCTGCAGAAATATTGCCCTCTGCCCCACACCACTCGTCAGCCTTGTCTTCAACGGCGCGCCGGATTGCCTGAAACGCAACCGATTGTTTCGCCTGAATAGCGAGTAATTCAACCGCACCCAGCGCATGGGCCAGAAGATCATCACCATATTGCTTGGCCGCATCATTGAGTTGTTGCTTATAGGCTTCTAGCTGACCGGCCAATTCCTGTTTCGCCGCATCAAGAATAAGATCCCCGAATTGCTTCGCCGTTAAACCTTTTATATCATCTTTTCCAACATACTTGATCAGCAGCTTTTCGACTGCTTTGTAACGACGCTGAACATAGGCGAACTGCGCTTCCAGTCGCTTGATCTTTTCTTCAGCGCTTTCTTCTTCGGCCAGAATCCCTTCAACGGCCTCCCTGTTGACAGCATTTGCCAAGTCAACCTTGAGCTTCTGAGCTTCTTTGAACAAGGCGTCCTTGCTTTTCTTCAAGGCTGCCTTGGCTTTTTCAAGTTTTCCCTCAAATTCAACCTTCAGGGCATCAATTCGCCTTTCAATATCTGCAAGGGGGTCATTGGGATCAATATCAGGCTTGAGTTTCTCTTCGATAACTGAAACGCATTCCCATGCGATTTTTGGAAGTTCGGCTTCGCGTGCATGTGTCAGCCCCAATTGCAGCGCTGCTGTAATCGCCTCAGCAAGTTCGCGG
>JAAENI010000069.1 GCA_024224595.1 Hyphomicrobiales bacterium | reverse complement strand
CTCACGAAGGAGACGTAGACCGAAGCCGCAGTGATGGCCCCGAATAGAATTATCCACAAATACCTAAGGCGGGCCACGAGAGTGGGCAGGGCCACGGTCATGAGCCAGCCTGGTCCCTGGGCGACTCTGGCGCGAAAGTTGCCGCAGCAGAAGAACAGATTTGGACAGAGTTTCTTGAGCAGAGGGTCGATGTAATTGTGGAGGATGATGAGAGAGGCCGGCAGCCACGTGACGACGAGCAGATAGTTGAAGAGCATGGTCGTGCCAGCGAAGACCCCGAAACAACGAATGACCATCACCTGAAGACGGCTGGAGATTGACGGTGACGATACATACCTACCAGTACCGTAAAACCTGCAATAAGCCCCTGGGGTGTCCAACTGGTTCTGGCTTTGTTTGCTTCTATGGCTGCCGGGTTCAATGCTCTGACTGCGCACAGGTTGTGGGGAACAGTTGCAGGATGGATCAGCGGCATAATTACTGCGCTGCTGTGGACCAGCGTCTGGTTTGCGGGCGAGTTGTTGGATGCTGCAATCTTTGCATCGATGTTGTCTGCTGTGCTTTGGCTTTTAACTGGACCGGAATCAAAAAAACGTTCACTCGCTCTTGGGTTGATGCTCGGTGTTGCAACTGTATTCAGACCAATCGCCTTGATACTTTTGCCTCTTCTGTTTTTCCGCAAACAAAACAGAGTTCTGATTTTGATTGCACTTCTGTTACCAATAATTCCCGTAACAATTCATAACGCAACTACTGGGGCTGCCTTGTCACCGATTGCGGTTTCTGGCGGAACGAATTTTTACATCGGTAACAATCAATACAGCGATGGCAGAGTTGCCTTTTTGCCTGGACTGCCGGCTGACTGGCAAGGGGAGTCCGCCGATGTAATTGCGCTTGCTTCAAGACAGAGCGGCAAGCGAATGAATCTGTCACAGGCCGATAAATGGTTTGGAAATTCCGGGCTGAAATGGTTGACAGAAAATCCGGGTAGTGCGTTCAAATTGTATGTTAACAAACTACGGCTGGTTCTTGCTGGCAAGGAATACTCCAACAATAAGAATCTCGATTTCTGGCGTGATCGTGCACCGGTTGTCAGCTGGCTTTCATGGTGCAGCTGGGCATTTGTTCTGACTTTGGCTGTTGTCGGAGTTTCACGTTCTCAGCAACGAAGATTGATCTGGTATGGTGTCATTCTGTTGGCACTTTCCATGTTCCCATTTTTTATAAACGCCAGATTCAGATTGCCGTTGATGATGTGGTTGGTTGTACCTGCTGCTGGTGGGGCAGAGCTTATCTATCGATCTGTAAGAGCTAAAAAACCGTTGCCTGCAAAAGTGATTTTTGTTGCACTGCTTGCTTTCCTGGTCAGTGGTTTTTCTGCTGTCGCACCAGATGACCCTTCCATGTTCAACAGTTATCGAACCCTGGGTAACAGTTACATTCAAAGTGAAATGTATAGTGAAGCTGCCACTGCTTACGATCAGGCCATTGCTGCCGATGAAGAATGGCAACACAGGTCTCATGACCAGACGTTGGCCCAGGTTTTTAAGATGCGTGGCGAGATTTATACAAGGCATCAGGATATTGTCGGTGTAGTGAAATTGTATCAACAATGGGTTGAACGTTTGCCCGATGACACGCACGGCAGATCACTCCTGGGCTGGGCTTTGTTGGGAAGCGGTGATCCGCAATCGGCTTTGAAACAGTTCAGAATTGCTGGCGATAGTCCACAGGTTGTCTTTGGAACTGGTATGTGTTTTATGCAGCTTGCAGATCCGGAGAATGCGATTATCGCATTCAGGAATGTTGTTCAACAGCAACCGGATTATTGGCAGGCGTGGGGCAATCTTGCATCGTTGCTTGATCAGCAAGGCAAAACTGATGAAGCGCTGACTGCCTGGAAACAATTGTTGAAGCTGAAGCCCGACGACCAGAGAGCAATGCAAAGAGTCCAGGTGAATTAACCCTCAATCATCTTTTCTATTCTTCGTTTACCAAGCCATGCCACAAGGCTGTATGCGCCAACCAGCAGAGCTGGGCCGAGCAGTGCTGGCAACCAGGTGTTCTGCCATTCGGATGCAGCAGGCATGCCGTAGATAGCCAGGCAGACTCCGGAAATTGTGCCAGCCAGAATCAGATAAAGAACCAGCATACCTTTTTTAGTTGGCATTGGAAGCAGGCCACCAAACATCAGCTGCATGAAAATATGACCGAAGATTGAGATGGCCAGTACTGTCCGAAAGTCAGTTAGCTGCTCGTCGGGTTGGTCCAAAACATATAGTCGATAAAAAACAACTCCAGCCAACATGATTTGGGTTATGCCAAGCCATACGCTGCCAAGTTTGCCAGCCTCCGATAGAGTGCGTTCATCGCGTTGCAGTTTTTCAAATAACATCAGCGTTCCCCTTTAATCCAAAACAGTTCATTCAGAGTTTTATTGGTAGCCTGGGCCAGTGCAAGGCACAGCTTTATGGTCGGGTTGTATTTGCCAGCCTCTATCAGTCCGATGGTCTGGCGGGTCACCCCAACAGCATCGGCAAGTTCTGCCTGAGAGAGATTGATAGTAACTCTTGCGAGTTTAAGGTCGTTTTCAAATTGTATTTTTTCCATTTGTGTAATGTAAGACATATGTTGCAATATGTCAAGTATATATTGCATGATAATTTTGTGTTTGCCTCAGATACTTCCTCAGGTATACTGTTAACAACAGGCAATAACTTCAATTTATAAAGAGGCAATCATGACTCCGGAACAGATGATAAAAGCACTTGAAGAATCAGGTGATTACAAGGTTCTGCGGAAACTTGAGCATCGGGATAAATATTCCGAGCATCCAGGTGTAGAGTTGAAACGAGCAATGGTTCTGGATGTTGAGACAACCGGTTTTGATTGTGAAAAATGTGAAGTTATTGAGCTGGCAATGGTATCGTTCATGTTCAATCCTGACACTGGCGAAGTTGCCGATGTTTTTGAACCGATCGATATGTTCCAGCAACCCTCTAAACCAATTCCACAGGAAATCACCAACTTGACCGGCATCACAGATGAGATGGTTGCAGGCAAGACCCTGGATAAAGAACTGATCATCAGCGAGTTTGAAAAAGCGGGTCTGATTATTGCCCATAATGCAGGATTTGACAGGCCGTTTGTTGAGAAAACAATACCTGAAATCGATGGCAAAGCGTGGGGCTGCTCCTGGAAAGAAGTGCCATGGAGCGATCAAGGATTTGAGTGCAAGAAGCTTGGATGTCTATTGAAAAATAAAGGCGGACTATTTTTTGGAGCGCATCGTGCCGATGAAGATTGTCTAGCGCTTTTACATCTGCTGGCAATTCCTTTTGATGATGGAACATTGCCGTTGAAGTATCTACGTGACTCAGCTGCAGCTGGAACTGTTCATGTAATCGCCTGGGACTCGCCGTTTGCAACCAAAGATATTTTAAAAGAGAGAAAGTACAGGTGGGAGCCAGCGCGAAAAGTCTGGCATACATTTAACACTCCGTCTGAATTGGAAGCAGAGAAGAAGTGGTTAGCAGATAATGTTGGCGGTGCGCCTGAGTTTAAGGTTATTACTGCGGTGGAGAGGTACCGATAAAAAAGGATATATGATATTTCGAAAATGACTTACCAGCATCCTTTCTCTTTCAACCTCTT
>JAAENI010000068.1 GCA_024224595.1 Hyphomicrobiales bacterium | reverse complement strand
AGGAATGATAGGCTACCGGCACAGGAATAGGTACATTGATACCGACCATTCCCACCTCAATATCATCGGCAAATTCGCGGGCGGCATCTCCGTCGCGTGTAAAGATCGCAGTTCCATTGCCATACTCGTGATCGTTGATCAATTGTACCGCATGACCATAATCTTTTGCCCGAAGAACACTTAAAACAGGACCAAATATTTCTTCTTTGTAAATTGTCATATCAGAAGTCACATGATCAAACAGCGTGCCACCGACAAAATAACCTTCTTCATAACCCTGAAGAGAAAAATCTCTGCCATCAACAACCAGTTTCGCTCCTTCTTTAACACCATGATCAATATAGCCTTTGACCTTCTGCTGATGGGCTTTGGTAATCACAGGGCCCATTTCAGATGCCTCATCGGTCGAAGGACCAATTTTCAGTGAATCAATACGCGGCGTCAGTTTTTTGACCAGTGCATCAGCCGTCGCATCACCAATTGGAACAGCTACAGAAATTGCCATGCAACGCTCTCCGGCGGAACCAAATCCTGCACCCATCAATGCATCTGCTGCTTGATCCATATCGGCGTCGGGCATAATAATCATGTGGTTCTTGGCACCACCCAGCGCCTGCACTCGTTTACCGTTGGCTGTGCCACGCGAATAGATATATTCTGCAATGGGTGTTGATCCGACAAATGAAACAGCCTTGACATCACGATGGTCGAGCAATGCGTCTACCGCCTCTTTGTCTCCATGGACAATATTGAACACACCCTCCGGAAACCCGGCTTCCTGAAACAGCTCCCAGCACAGCATCGGAGCAGAAGGGTTGCGTTCGGATGGTTTGAGAACAAAGGTATTGCCACAGGCAATCGCCACAGGATACATCCACATTGGCACCATCGCCGGGAAATTGAACGGAGTAATACCGGCAACGACACCCAGTGGCTGACGATCAGCATATGAATCGATCGAAGGGCCGACATTGCGGCTAAATTCACCCTTGAGCAAATTCGGAATGCCACAGGCAAAATCCACGACTTCTATTCCTCGTGCCACTTCACCCAGTGCATCTTCATGGGTTTTACCATGTTCGCGGGATAGTTCTCGGGCAATATCAGTTGAGTGTTTATCGAGTAGATGTTTGAAATTAAACATAAAGCGGGCGCGTTTTAGGGGTGGTGTGCGACCCCAATCTTTCACTACTGCGCTGGCGCTGGCTACCGCCTGATTGACCTCATCAGTGGTTGAAAGAGGGGTCTCGCCAATTTGCTCGCCCGTGGCAGGATTGAAAATCTCCGAAACACGCGATGAAGTCGAATTTGTTTTGTTGCCACCTATTGCATTCTGAATTTTATACATTGCCAGCTAATCTCACAATAAACACCACAATCGACCATCAGAGGTCCCGCGGAATTAGGTTGATACCAGTCGGTTTTTTACCGATTGGTAAATATTATCATTCCTTCATTAAGGGTCAAGGAAAATAAAACGGCGGGTATAACTAATCTTTGTGTTCTTTCAACAATCGCAGGAAGATTAAAGCTGAATCTGGCAATCATTGGAATTGCCCATTTGAATTTTCTTCATTAAGAGTCTGTTCAAGAATACACAAGAGGATTTGATTTTGCATAAATTGATCAATATCAAGGATATTTTCGCAGCTCAGGGTAGTGCCCTTTGCAAGAGAATATTCGCCGATAGTGGGCAATTTATGCAAAACCCCCATATGCAAAACCTAATGGGCGGGCCATATTTTGGTGCTTATTGGGACAAATCAAGTTTGAAGGCAACCAGCCTGCGGCACTTGATTTGTCCCAATAAGCATCAAAATATGACCCGTCAAACCCTGTTGTGTATTCTTGAACAGAATCT
>JAAENI010000067.1 GCA_024224595.1 Hyphomicrobiales bacterium | reverse complement strand
TTACTGTATCATCAATATAAAGAGGAATTTATCATGGCAGACATATATATCGCAGCCAATTTTGTATCGGTAAGCGGGCTATCAATGTGGCCAAGCGATCGTGAAGATTCCGGCCATTTGCAGATCGTTTATGGCAATCAGGAACTGGAGGTGCAGTCATGGGATGCAGGCGGGTATTTGGGCGGGAATTGGGTTTATAGAAATTGGACCCACAAGGAAACTACCCCCTATATAGACGATAACGGCGTAATCACTGAAGGCCGTTACTATAAAACAGCGCTGGTATTGCGAGAAGGACAAAATGCCGATGATGTTTGGGAAGTTCTGGAAAACATCCATGCAAGCATGGAAACTAAAGCTTCCTTTCTTGACTACGATGTTGTCAGCCAAAACAGTAACAGCTACGTCAACACGATGTTGTATGCAGTGGGGCTTGATCTAAATATTAGTGTTCTTAAACAAGGTGACATAACTCAGTTACCAGCCTTTGACAAAAATGTTTTGCTTGGAGGGGATAATGGCCCCTATGTGACAAATAACAGGATATTTGGAATAGAGGTGGAGGGCTCTGCCGGAAAGGATTTCATCAGGGGCGGCAAGGGTGTTGACACTTTCTATGCCAGCGATGGCGAGGATGAACTTTACGGCGGTGTCGGGGACGATATTCTAAACCAATTTGTGCCGGGAGAAGAAAAAAGTATAGCAGATGGCGCCACGGACAATTTATATGGGGGCGAGGACGACGACCGGTTCTATTCCGCCTTTGATGCCTCCTATAATTTCTTTACCAAAACCATGTCAGGCACTCCGGATATTGTTCATGACAGCGATGGCATAGGGACATTAGTTGCTCAACTGGAGGTTGATGTAGATGAATTCGAATATTTCGAATTAAAAAACCTGACATTTGAAAGCAGTGACAAGTTGAACCTGGAATATCCCAACTACGATCCTTTTCCACCCGGAATCATGGTTGCCGAGCACAGTGAGTACAGATCTGTCTATGCGGCTTCCATGCCGGACGGCAGTACAATATTCACCAATTCTGATGGCCAGATATATTTCCAGGTGGCAGCCGACACGGCGCTGGAAAGCATCGGGCTGCAATTCGCTGCATTTGATGCAGGCGCTCTGGAAAGCAGCACGGGTGATTTCCCCGGCAATCATGTCAGCAGCACTCTTGGGCTCAGATTTGCCGAATACATGAATCATATTGACGGTACTGCGGCAGGAGAGACACTGACCGGCACCGGCGAAGACGACTATATTTCCGCCTTGGCAGGCAATGACGTGGTCGATGCCGGACTTGGCAATGATGTTGTTTTGGGCGGCGAAGGCAATGATGAAATATCAGGCGGAGAAGGCTATGACGACCTTCAGGGCGGCTCGGGCACCGATACGCTAAATGGTGAAGCAGGCGATGATCTGATAACAGGGGGAGCCGGTGACGACATTATATCCGGTGGCAGCGGTGATGATCAGATTTACGGTGAGGAAAATGATGATCAGATAAATGCCGGTGCAGGAGACGATCTGGTTGCCACAGGAGACGGCAATGACAGTGCCGATGGGGGCGAGGGAACGGATACGCTGAAACTTAATGATGTCCATTCCAACTACGCGATTGAGCGCGGCACTGACCCCAAATATCTCATTATTACCCGTCTCGACAATGGTTCTGTAATTGAAGTTAATACCGTTACCGGATTTGAAAAGTTCAAATTTGAAATCGAATATGATGATAATTTCAACCGGTTGCAGAATGAATTCACCATTGATGAACTGGTGGCTGGATTCGATTCTGCTCCAATCGTCGAAAACAGTTTGATTGACCAGAGTTCAGATGAGGATGCCTCGCTCAGTTTTGTTCTTCCTGCAGATACATTCAGCGATCCCGAAGGAGATGAACTCACTTTGAGTGCCACCCTTGCTGATGGTTCGCAACTGCCGGATTGGCTGTCCTTTGATGCGGTTTCCAGAACCTTCTCAGGCACACCGCCGCAAGATTACAATGGTGATCTTGAAGTATCTGTAGGTGCTCACGATGGCCTTGTGCAAACCAATGAAACATTTATTTTGTCTATTGTACCGGTCAATGATGCGCCGGTTGCTTATACTCCGCTTGAGGATGTAACGATTGAGGCTGGTCAATCCACGACTATCTGGCATGCAGATGATGCGTTCATAGATATTGACGAAGATATTTTGACCTTTGCGGCAACTCTCGCAGACGGCAGTGAGTTGCCCCAGTGGCTGAGCATTGATCCCGCTACCGGTTATTTGCTTGGCACGCCACCTGCGGGAACCGATCAGATATACTCGATTACAATCACGGCAAGTGATGGCACAGAGGAGGCTTCGAGCAGCTTTGATCTTACAGTTAATTCCGGTAATCAGGCTCCAGTCGTAGATAATCCGATGGCAGACCAGTCTTCTGCTGAGGATGTAGCGATCAGCTTTACCTTGCCCGAAGATACATTCAGTGATCCTGATAGCGATGCGCTTACACTGAGTGCTACCCTGGCCGATAGCACACCACTGCCAGCCTGGCTGTCTTTTGATGCGGATACAAGGACGTTTTCCGGCACGCCACCACAGGATTTCAATGGCATACTGGAGTTTGAGGTATCCGCAACCGATGGAGCGCTTTCTGCCAGCGACAATTTTCAACTGACCATCAACGCGGTCAATGATGCTCCGGTGATTGTCAATGCCATGGGTGATCAGTCTTTTGATGAAGACAGTCCGGTTAATTTTGCGGTTCCCGCTGACACTTTCAGTGATGTGGAAGGTGATGCGCTGGTGCTGTCAGCCAGTATGGGTGATGGTTCTGAACTTCCTTCATGGCTGGCATTTGATGGCTCCGGCTTCACCGGTACGCCACCGGCCAATTTCCATGG
>JAAENI010000066.1 GCA_024224595.1 Hyphomicrobiales bacterium | reverse complement strand
GAACGAATAAGCATAGTCTCCCAGAATCGTTTTGCCGGCGATTATTTGTTTCAGTTCTTCTCCCGACAACTGAGGATATCCGCCCTCTATTACCATTGCTTCGATGATGCCAATATCAGGGTTCATCTCTTTTTCCTTCACAAATGGCTGTTACTTGATCTGAATGACAATTTTGCCCTTGGAACGGCATGACTGGCTATGGTCACGAGCACGCATTCTGACAACTTGCTCCAAATGGCAGCTTACCGACAACGGCCGATCAGTAGCTACGCCAAAACAGGCTGGGACGTGCTAACAGCTGCCATGTCAAAAACCTCTAAAGCTACCGACCATTTTTACAGCGTACTTCTAGCACAGCAAGTCCGATTTCCAAAATGCTGTTCTACTCGTCTTCGCTACGCCGCCAATCGGTAGTCGCCTCGAGCGAGGCAATGCCGTGCGCAACAACCCAAAAAAAATCGCAATAGGTTTGCACATCGATATCCGCATCCGGGCCAAAATAGTTCAGAACCACGTCAACCAGCTGTTTGCTGTTTGATGCTCTGCATTCTTCCTGTTCGGCTGCCATGCAAAGTTTGCCGGTTTTATCGGAAAACATAAGATTAAAAAGGCGCGGCTCTCTCCTGGAAAACTCGACGTAAACCATCCCAATACCTATTAGCGCGTCACGGGCATCAGCGGCTTCATCGCGCCTCGTCTGCATATTTGTATCCAACATAGCAAAACCCAGATTGACAATTTCAAACAGCAAATCATCAAGAGTTCGAAAATGCCTGTAAGCCGCCCCGGGGGAAACGCCGATTTCTCTTGCCGCCTCCCGCATGCTGAATTCTTCCCAGCCTGAATCGCGAACATGTTCCACGGCATATTCTATAATCGCCTGTTTCAGCGAACCATGATGATAATCGGTTTTTTTGTCCTTTTTCATGTAACCAATGTTTACATCCTGTCGCAGAGTTCGTAAAGTAATCATTGATTACTTATTGACCACCAACGATACGATGGAAAATCCGAACCCATGAAACAGATTCTTGTCATCGATGCGCACCCGACATCGACCAGCCTTTGCTCCGCCTTGGCAAAAGCATATTGCGTCGGGGCTTCAAACACCGGAACAAATGTTCAAACGATATGTCTTCGCGATCTTGAGTTCGATCCGATCTTGCACGAGGGATATAGTCAGCGGCAGGAATGGGAACCTGACCTTTCGAAAGTCTGGGAGGCCATTCAGCAAGCCAACCATTTGTGTTTTGTTTACCCGACCTGGTGGGGTGGTCACCCGGCCCTGCTACAAGGTCTGTTTGAGCGGGTTTTCCTACCTGGAAAAGCTTTCAAATATCACGAGACAGGTTCCGGGTGGGACAAATTGCTTGCTGGGCGCTCGGCTGAAGTGCTGACGACCATGGATTCACCCTATTGGTACTATCGCCTGATAAACCGAAATGGCGGGATACACCGTATCAAAAAGACAATTCTAGAATTCGTCGGCATGAAAACCAAAGTTCATGTATTCGACAATGTCCGAAATTCCAGCCAATCCAAAAGGGAAAGATGGATTGAAAAGGTGGAAAAAATCGGCACAGCTATTGCGCAAGAGTAGCGGCCATCTAAAATGTGAAAATAGCTGGTTTGGGTCATTTGCTCGATTTTCACGTGAACAGCTGGGTCCGACACCTCCTCGACACTCGTGACAATCGGCAGTTTGCGGGGCTCAGTACGGAACTGCACGAACCGTTTCATCTCCTCGCGCGCACAGGCCATGCCCATGTCCCCGGGTGTGGCGCAACAACGAACCATACCTTTTACACAAGATCCGGCGATTGGTTCGGCTGGCTGATGATCGGCACGTTTTTCTTACTGCTGTTACTTCAGTTCAGGACGACGAGGGCACGGAGTGTAAATTTTCTTTGAGCGCCAGCCGGTTTATGTCTGTGTGAATTTCCCGATCAGTACGAAGCCGGGAAGAATGATCAACCAAAGATTGATGGCCCACCAGAATGGATCAAACGTCTGCTGCATCATCCAAAATGAGATGGCCATCAATCCTGCGCAAAACATCAAGGATAGAGAAACCACGGAGAGGGTCTCAGCTTTTTGCGCTGACATGGAGACAAACCGGGAAGCGAGGCCGGTTACCGCAAACAGCACATCGATTGGAAAAAACGACCAATTCCAGATCACAATCAGGGGATTTTGATAGTCCGAGTACATGTAATCTGGTGGCACATCAATAATTTTTAGCGCGACTAATGTCGCGAGAATCCAATATGTCAACATGCCTACTTCAGTGATTGTTAAAAACTGTCTTGTTGCAACATTCATCACTCATACTTTCATTCAATATCTGTCTCCAATCATGTTGAAGGCGGTTAGTTAACTTGGTAGCCAACATCTCGCGCCAGGCCAATGATTGAGAGTTTCCCTATTGTTTCTTAGAGTCTGTTCAAGAATACACAACAGGGTTTGATTTT
>JAAENI010000065.1 GCA_024224595.1 Hyphomicrobiales bacterium | reverse complement strand
GTCGCTTCGCGGATTGACGCTCCCACGGCCCAATCGGACAAGACACCCGTGACTAGCGAAATCAACTTCCACCAGATCCCCAAGGTCCCCTGGATTATTGACCGATCAGATCCAACGCAGAATATTGTCCTATGCGGCTGGCTGATTGTACTGGGAATGCTTTTTGATGCCCTTGATGGACGCGTTGCACGCCTAGCAAATCAAACAAGTGATTTTGGTGCACAGTTAGATAGCTTGAGCGATCTTGTCACATTCGGTGCTGCGCCTGCATTTCTAATGGTCAAAATGTGTCCTCATTTCAGTTATGAACATCGAAATTGGGTGTGGATCATCGCGACAGTTTATGTCTGTTGTACCGCCCTTCGTTTGGCACGTTTCAATGTTGAAACTACTGAAGAGGATGATCATAGCTGGTTTAACGGCTTACCGACCCCAGCAGCAGCTGCGGCCATTGCTGGATTTGCCCTTATTTTTTATATGCTCCGTTCCACCGGAAGTGGATCGGAGGAAGTCGCCAAGGTTGATGAGTTAGTTCAATGGGTTTTGCCGATGTATGCGGTCTTAGTCTCACTGCTGATGGTCTCACGTATTCCCTACCCACATCTTGTCAATCAATGGCTTCGAGGACAGAAAAGCTTTGCGCATCTTATTGGTCTGATCTTTGGCATCTTGCCGATTCTTGTTTTCCCCGGCTACGCCATCCCTATCCTGGCAGCAATTTTTGTAGTGATTCCTCCTTTGCATTACACTTGGCAGCGATTTTATCGCCACCGTCGCCAGGATGAACCCATATTTTAAATCACATTTTCGCACCAAGCTGGAAAAATCTATGTTCACGGGATTAGTTCAGGAAACAGGCACTGTCGTTCGCGCTGAGAATGCCGGCTCGGGACGAAACCTTTTAATCAAGAGCAATGATCTGCCTCAAAAAGCATCTATCGGTGACAGTATTTCGGTGAATGGATGCTGTCTTACCGTAGTGGAAATTACGGGTGATAACCTAGCATTTGAGGCCGGGCCAGAAACGCTGGAT
>JAAENI010000064.1 GCA_024224595.1 Hyphomicrobiales bacterium | reverse complement strand
TTTTTTTTTTTTTAATTCACCTTAAAATATATGGCAATTGCAGAACAAACCCAGAATCTCGGGCTAATCCCAGGTATTTCAAAAAACAGCGATCTGGTATCAGCAGTGGCCGTAGTGGCCATTCTGATATTTATGGTGATACCGCTGCCGGCGACGGTGCTTGATCTTCTAATTTCGTTTAATATCACCTTTGCGCTCGTTATTCTTCTTGCCTCCATGTACACGGTAAGTCCACTGGAGCTATCTTCATTTCCTTCCATCCTGCTGCTGATCACCCTGTTTCGACTATCGCTCAATGTGGCTTCGACCCGCATCATCTTAATCCACGGCGGTGAAGGTGCTCTGGCTGCCGGCAAAGTAATCAATGCTTTCGGAAGCTTTGTCGTGGGTGGCAATTACCTGGTAGGAATTATCGTTTTTACTATTTTGGTGGTCATCAATTTCATGGTGATTACCAAGGGTGCGGGAAGAATTGCCGAAGTGGCCGCCAGGTTCACACTGGATGCGATGCCAGGCAAGCAGATGAGCATCGATGCCGATTTGAACGCCGGTCTAATCAACGAGCAGGAAGCCCGGGAACGTCGGGAAGAGATTGCGCACGAAGCCGAGTACTACGGTGCCATGGACGGTGCCAATAAATTTGTGCGAGGAGACGCCATTGCCGGCATCATTATTACCCTGGCCAATATTATTGGAGGTCTGGCTATTGGTGTTTTTCAAAATAAGATGTCCTTTGCCAGTGCCGCTCAAACCTACACATTGTTGACGATTGGCGACGGTTTGGTCACCCAGATTCCGGCACTGATAATTTCGACTTCAGCCGGTATTATTGTCAGTCGGGCGGGAGCCGGGTCAAATCTGGGTGCGACAATTACCTCTCAAATTCTTTATCAGCCGCGCGCGCTTGGCATTACGGCTATTGTGCTTTTGGGATTCGGTATAATTCCCGGGCTGCCCTTGATTCCATTCTGGGTTTTAGCAGCTTTGACCGGAGGACTCACCTGGTTGGTTCATCGCGCAACTCAGGAACGAAAGAGCGCGGAAGCGGAAGCACAGGAAAGGGAGGAGCAAGTCGTCCCTGCTGAACATTTGGATTCCTTACCCATGCTGGATACTCTGGCAATTGAAGTGGGATATGGTCTCATACCGCTGGTGGATGCCGATCAAGACGGTGAACTTCTGGAGCGCATCAAATCGATCCGACGACAGGTTGCCCACGAAATGGGCATTATTGTTCCGCCAGTTCATATTCAGGATAACATGCGACTGAAACCCGGAGAATATTCAATTCTGCTCAAAGGCAATGAAATTTCACGCGCGGAACTAATGACAAACTACTGCCTGGCGATGAATCCGGGGACCGTCGAAGAAGAAATCGACGGTATTTCAACCAAAGAACCGACGTACGGGCTGCCGGCGATTTGGATAAAGGAAAATGTCAAAGAAAGCGCACTGGCCAAAGGGTATACGGTTGTTGATCTTGCCACTGTTATGACAACCCATTTATCTGAGATCGTCAAACGCCATGGGCCTGAATTTCTCGGCAGACAAGAAGTTCAACAGCTACTGGATAATCTCAAAGAATCCCATCCCAAAGTCGTGGAAGAATTGGTTCCCAATCTTTTGCCACTGGGAGGGGTTGTAAAAGTTCTGCAAAATCTTTTAAAGGAACAGGTCCCCATTCGTGATTTATTGACCATTCTAGAGATTCTCGCTGACTGGGCAGCGGTTACCAAGGACTTAGATCTGTTGACCGAGTATGTGCGGCATGGCATGACAAGGACGATAACAAAACTTCATCAGACAGCTGATGGCTTCATACCGGTCGTCACACTTGGTCACAGTGTAGAGACGGCCCTCGCTGCGGCGATCCAGCAAACAGATCGGGGAAATCTATTTGTCCTCGATCCGAATATCGCCCAAAAAGTCATGAACAACCTGACACAAATTCTTGAAGAGTACTCATCACTGAATTATCAACCGGTGATTGTTTGCTCTGCTCAAATTAGATTCCATTTCAAA
>JAAENI010000063.1 GCA_024224595.1 Hyphomicrobiales bacterium | reverse complement strand
GCCGTCAGCAACACACCACCAAAGGCTGACAACATCGCTGATAAGATGAAAAAAGACATGAGAATCTTCTTTTCTTTTATACCGGATTCCAAAGTTGCCTGTCTGTTTTCACCTAATGCATATAGATGTTGTCCGGTGGTGGTTGAATCCTGCAGGTAGCGACAGATCAGATAGATCACGATGGTAATGATAAACAAAATGGGAATATGAAAAATGGTTCCATAAACCATGTCATAAACAAAACCGCCGGTGCGGCCGATATGAACGTGTTTGCCATCGCTGATAATCGAGGCAATCGATCTTGCCATTGTCATCGTGGCTATGGTGGCAATCAGGGCGGGAAATTTTAAATAAACCACCAGGACACCACTGATAACGCCGAATATAGTTCCGGCCGAGACTGCAAGTAAACAGGCAACTTCCCAATCCATTCCCGATTTAATCGCCAGAGCGGTGATAACGGTTGCAAAGGCAGCAACGTATGGAAAACTGACATCAATTTCACCGGTTGCCACAATCCAGGTCAGCCCGACAACAAGGATTGCCGTTATACCGCATTGTCTGAGAATTTCCAACAGGTTGTCAATCGATCGAAACGTCTCTGAAGATACTGAGAAAACAAT
>JAAENI010000062.1 GCA_024224595.1 Hyphomicrobiales bacterium | reverse complement strand
GATAATATCCAGCGCGCAACTTTCAGATGCCAGTATATAGGCGCCATCAAGATCACCCAAAACCAGCGGACGCACACCTAATGGATCGCGGCAGCCAATCATTTTTTTGGCGGATATTCCGACAAGCGAGAATGCACCCTCCAGTCGGCAGAGCGTTTCCTTCAGACGATCTACAAACTTTACCTCTTTGGCCATTGCTAGCAGATGCAGGATCACCTCTGTGTCGGATGTTGATTGGAATATTGCACCTTCTCGTTGAAGCTCACGGCGAAGCGCGTTGCCATTGGTAATATTGCCGTTGTGGGCCACCGCAAATCCACCGCCAAAAAATTCAGCAAAGAATGGCTGGATATTCCGCATTTCATCGCCACCCGTGGTTGAATAACGGGTGTGCCCAATTGCCCGGTGACCCATCAGGGCATCAACCACCTTCTGGTTTGTAAACGAATCGCCGATCAGTCCCCGATGTCGCTCAGCATGGAACTGCGTTCCGTCATAAGATACGATACCCGCAGCTTCTTGTCCGCGATGTTGAAGCGAATGCAATCCCAATGTTGTCAATGCGGCAGAATCAGCATGTCCAAAAATTCCAAACACCCCACATTCTTCATGCAGTTTGTCATCATCATATTGGGCAAAGGACATCTTCATTTCCCAGACTAGCAGAATCTATGTGTTTGAACCAGAGGGTTCTTCAGCGTCGCGCTTGAATTTGTTAATTGGGTCATCAGGCAATAACTGAACGATTGAATTCCCAATTGATTCCAGTATCGGTTTCGATTTGGCTCCCGATATCCATTCTGGTTGTTTGCTGACATCGGGAACAAGCCAGTTATAAAACATCATTGGCACGACAACCAGCAGCAAGCCACGCACAGCGCCAAAAGCAAATCCCAATGAACGGTCCAGCGCTCCGACGCGGCTGTCTACGATGATATCCGCAATTTTTATAGTCAAAAAGCTGACAACAATCAGTGTAACCAAAAATATTACGCCGGCAGCGGCAACATCTGCAACTGTTTTGGAAGGAGAAATTGCGGCGGTATATGGGGCAAGATGAGTTGAAAGCGGGTCATAATAATTG
Organism: Hyphomicrobiales bacterium; assembly: GCA_024224595.1. GTDB lineage: Bacteria > Pseudomonadota > Alphaproteobacteria > Rhizobiales > Rhizobiaceae > JAAEMP01. The sequence goes on along the minus strand of JAAENI010000062.1, from coordinate 10,636 downwards.
AATGCGGCGATGGCAGCAGCAATCCATGACCCGACAGATAACACTTCACGGGAAAATCCGCGTATCATGGCCAACAGCCCGGAAAAAAGCATGATTGCGAGTAATATTCCATCAAAAATTGTGATAGGCATAGCGTTGTCCTGTTAGTGCCCTTGCGACGGTATATCAAAATTCATATGTAAAAATACCGATACCAGCTCAAGCCGATGCAATAGACGAGTATTGCTGCTGGTTCAAGCCACCTTGTCACCTTATACCAAAGGAAGTCGAAATTGAACTGTTGACGGCGAATATATCTTCTGTTTCCAAAGCCTGGATTCTAGGACACTTCCGGCTTATTCTGGTTCATTTGTCCGGTTTTCGCGTTTGCTGGCGAGACGGGATTTCTGCCCTGGTCTCTCTGGCCACAAAGAAATCCCAACAAAGTCCGGCAAGCGCAAAAAATCGGCCCTCCTCTGCTTTGGGGATGCGCCAAATCAGCTTGTCCGCATCGATACGAACCTTGCTCGATGCGCTGCATCGCGCTACGATCCGCTCCTGGCCGAATAAACTGATTTGAAGCATCCAATGATTCAGAACAAACCGGAAATGCCCTAGTTTTCCTTGCTTTGTTGTGATAGCTGATAATGTGAACCTGCAATTTTTGCAGCCAGTTCAGCCAGTTCTTCAATTTCTGTGACTTCGAATCCTGCGGGCAACTGTTTTTTCCCACTCAATGACTTAGGTTTGACAGCGCTGGTAAATCCAAGTTTTGCGGCTTCTTTCGCACGCAATTCTGCTTGTGTCACCGCACGAACTGCGCCTGACAGGCTTACTTCTCCAAAATAGACACTGCGTTGCGGCAGGGCATTGCCACAAAGGGACGAGATAAGTGCCGCAGCAACGGCCATATCTCCAGCCGGTTCAGATATCCGATACCCGCCAGCTACATTGAGATAGACATCATGTGAGCCAAGCCGTATTCCGCAATGAGCTTCCAATACCGCAAGCACCATGGATAGACGTGCCGTATCCCAACCCACTACTGCGCGGCGTGGTGTTCCAAGAGGTGAGGGGGCTACGAGTGCCTGGATCTCTACCAGAACCGGGCGGGTTCCTTCCAATCCTGCAAAAACCGCTGCACCGGGAGCTGATACCGCGCGTTCGTTCAGAAATAATTCCGACGGGTTGGAAATTTCCTGCAGACCGCTGCCGGTCATTTCAAACACTCCGATTTCGTCGGTCGGCCCGAATCGATTTTTCACCGTTCTTAATATTCGAAAATGGTGGCCGCGTTCCCCTTCAAAATATAATACTGCATCAACCATATGCTCGACTACCCGTGGACCTGCGATCTGACCATCCTTGGTTACATGACCAACCAGTATGACCGTAGTTCCCGTATTCTTGGCATAACGTATCATTGCCTGAACTGATGCTCTGACCTGGGTAACCGAACCAGGAGCCGATTCAGCGCCAGCGGTCCATAACGTTTGTATCGAATCAATGATTAAAAGGGCAGGTGGCTTACGGAGTTCGAGCGTAGTCAAAACGTTTTCTACACTGGTTTCAGTTGCCAGCAACACATTTGTATCCGCAGCATCAAGGCGTTTGGCACGCAATCGAATTTGACCGATTGCCTCCTCACCCGATACATAAACAACATCATGACCTGCCCTGGAAAATGAAGCTGAAGCTTGGGTCAGCAATGTCGATTTGCCAATGCCAGGATCACCACCAATTAGAATGGCGGCACCGCGAACAAATCCGCCACCAGTGACCCTGTCAAGTTCACCAATCCCGGTTGAAATGCGCGGTGCCTCTTCAATTTCACCGCTAAGTGGCACCAGGCTGATTGCATGACCCTTCTGCACCTTGGTTTTGGGTGAAGCGCCGATGCCTGACGCAGTGTTTTCCTCTACCAGGCTATTCCATTCACCACAACTGTCGCATTTTCCATTCCAGCGATTAAATACTGTCCCGCAGTTTTGGCAGATAAATTGTGATCGTGCTTTTGCCACTAATTTTGCACCTTGCTCATTGGCTGGAAATGCCCTGACCAGGAGAGTGTTCTGGTTGATTGACATGATTTCTGTAGTAGCGTCGACCAATTGAGGTCAGAAATTCATAACCCAAAGTGCCTGCTCGCCGTGCTGCATCGTCCAGTTTGACATGATGACCGAATAATTCGATAGTTTCGGTATTTTCCAACACCTGTTCGGGGATGTCACTGACATCAAATGTAGTGTAATCCATCGATATGCAACCAACCACTGGGACTTTGGTTTTGCCAATTGCGCCGATGGCTCCGCCGCTTGTACTGCTGGAGCCCGATCGCAGATAACCATCCGCATAGCCGGCCGATACCGTTGCTACTTTACTATCCCTGGTGAACACATGCGTTCCACCATAACCTATCATTTCGCCTTTTTTTACATTCTGAATCTGTGCGATTCTTGCTTCGGCGCTAACAACAACGCTCATTTCATTCTCGTCAGTTTTCGAATATTCACCGCCATAAAGTGCAATACCAGGTCTGACAAGGTTGAAATGATAGGAATTACCCAGATAAATTCCGGCGCTGTTTGCCAGAGAAAACTCACTTCCTTTGAAGTGTTCGCTAAATAGTTGGAATCTCTCCAATTGTAATTTATTCATTTCGTGGTCGCGGTCATCAGCACAGGCAAGATGGCTTAATACGGTAATGATATTGATTGAACTGGCAAGATCATCATTATTGGCATATTTAGCGATATCAGTCGAATTAAGGCCCATGCGATTCATGCCCGTATCCAGTTGCACCGCACAGGGACGGCGCGAACCGCGCAATTTCCAGAATTCAGCCCAAACTGAAATGTCTTCAATTGAATTCAGGACGGGGACCAGATTGCTTTCAGCGAAAGCAGCCGCATTGCGACGGGTTAAACCTGAAAATACGAATATTTCCCGGGTCTTCAGTATTCTTCTCAATCGGATTCCCTCGTCGACATTGGCAACAAAAAAAACCTCGCACCCGGCAGCTGCCAAAGAAATTCCGACTTCCCCCAAACCCAATCCATATCCATTGGCTTTCACCACACTGGCCGTGCGTGCCCCGGGGCTTGCGGCATCCAGTTTGCGCCAATTATCACAAAGTGCGGCGTGGTCGATTGTCAGTTTGCAGGAAGCGAGATGTTCACCAACATTATAGGTAACCATGGTAGGGCCTGTTGACATTCAAGGTTATAGCGCTGGCGAAGCCGATTTGTTTACTGGTTAGTATTTCGTAACGCTGTTGTGCTGACACTGTAGGGCGCGAAATGTGATGTCCAGTGAGCAAATCGGATTCGTCTTGAAAGGATTTGGCCAGGTTGCTCCAGTATCGCACTGTTCGTCGTTGAATATGCATCTATATCCTTCCTTCTTTCACTACAATACTGAACCAGTCTGGCCAAACCAGCACCATAAACGTGAATGTCAACAGACTCTAGACCTTGTAAAGTAAAATTAGTCGTTGCGTGCCGGCAGGTAATTGTCCTCAATAAGATCTGAAAACCGGGTAAATTGCCCCTGGAATGCCAATTTGGCCGAGCCAGTTGGACCGTGGCGTTGTTTGGCAATGATGACCTCTGCTCTACCCTTCGCATCATTCATTGCCAGTTCCCACTTAATCCATTCTTCGCTGCCTTCTTTCGGCTCCATTCTTTCAAGGTAATATTCTTCACGATAGACAAATAAAACAACGTCCGCGTCTTGTTCAATAGAGCCTGATTCACGCAAATCTGACAGCTGAGGCCGCTTGTCATCCCTGTTTTCTACCTGCCGTGACAGCTGGGACAGTGCGATAATTGGAATTTGCAGTTCTTTGGCCAACGCCTTAAGGCCAGTGGTGATTTCAGTAATCTCCTGAACCCGGTTGCTTTTTGTATGAGACGAACCCTGCATCAACTGAATATAATCAATGATCATGACATCAAGTCCGCGTTGACGTTTCAATCTTCTTGCGCGTGCCGCCAACTGGGCGATGGATATTCCGCCAGTCTGGTCAATAAACAATGGAATTTTTTGCATTTCCTGGGCGCAGAAAGAGAGTTTTTCAAAATCTGTTTCGGTTATCTCACCCCGCCTGATCTTTGACGAGGAAACTTCAGTCTGCTCAGAAATAATCCGTGTCGCCAATTGTTCGGCCGACATTTCCAGTGAGAAAAAGCCGACAATTCCGCCATCAATTGCCTTAGCGCTCCCATCGGCATTGATATCTCCACGGTATTCGTTGGCAATATTGAACGCAATATTGGTGGCAAGGGCGGTTTTACCCATGGCTGGTCGTCCGGCAAGGACCACCAGATCTGAGCGTTGTAATCCACCCATACGCATATCGATTGCCTGTAACCCGGTTGCCATTCCAGATAACCCGCCATCGCGCTGATAGGCGGCGCTGGCGAGATCAATTGCCTCATTGATTGCTGTGCCAAAATCATGGAATCCACCATCATAGCGGCCTGTTTCGGCAAGATCAAAAAGCCTGCGTTCAGCATCCTCAATCTGTTGTCTTGGTGGCATGTCTACTGGTGCATCATAAGCAATATTAACCATATCCTCACCCACCGTTATTAGCGAACGACGGGTGGCCAAATCATAAATTGAGCGACCATAATCTTCTGCATTAATGATGGTGGTTGCCTCGGCCGCAAGACGGGCAAGATACTGAGTAACCGTAATATCGCCAATTTTCTCTTCCGCCGGCAGGAATGTTTTGATGGTAATTGGGTTGGCGCGTTTGGTGGCCCGAATCATATCGCCAGCAACCGCATAAATTTGCGCGTGAATTGATTCATAAAAATGTTCGGATTTAAGAAAATCCGAAACCCGATAGAATGCATCGTTGTTGACCAGCATTGCACCGAGCAATGCCTGTTCAGCTTCAATATTGTGGGGAGCTAACCGGTATGCTTCTTCCGGATTGTTTTGCTGACGTACCGCGTCTGCCATTGTATTTTCCTGAATCATAAAATGTGTCACGACAGGTAATAACCTATTGTCAAAAAGCCGATAGAGGCAAAATGGGTGTTTTATTTTTACCTGTCATTTTGCCAACCAAATATTCAAAAAAAATGTGATATTCACACTATTCACAGGCTGCCATCAGATTGGCAAACCAGTACTTGACACACCTGGTCAAAATTCATCCCAAACCAACAGAATCACTATCCAACTATACAATATAATTTTCTGAATCCCAAAATTCAAAAACTGACAGAAAAACAAAAAAAAGGGCACAGCCGTGCCCTTTTCACAATATCTGAAAGGATGGTTTCAGGAGTTACTTTGATTCTTCCGCATCACCTTCGGAGTTGTCATTTTCATCAGATGACTGTGATACAGCTTCTGCCTCATCGCTGTCTTCAAAAACTTCAGAAAGATCGAGGTCATCTTCGTCATCTTCAAGAGGTTCCATCTCATAATTATCACGCTGGGTCAGGTCCTCACCTGCAGCCTGCAATTCAGCTTCATCCACGGAACGGGCAACATTGACAGAAATTGTTGATTCGACTTCCGGGTGAAGCGCAATTGTGATCGTATGCAGTCCAATTACCTTGATTGGTGAACGCAAGCTGACTTGATTTCGCAGGACTTTAAATCCGGCCTCATCGAGCGTTTCAGCCACATCACGTGTGGTAACCGAGCCATAAAGCTGCCCGGTTTCACCAGCAGAACGGATAATGATATAGGTATTGCCATCAAGTTTTTCCTGAACACCTTCAGCCTCGCTTTTGCGTTCCAGATTTCGTGCTTCCAACTCAACACGTTGCGATTCAAAGATGGTGAGATTAGCTTTGTTAGCACGTAGCGCTTTGCCCTGGGGCAACAGAAAGTTGCGCGCGTAACCATCTTTAACTTTAACGGTCTCACCCATTTGCCCTAATTTGGCAATGCGTTCCAAAAGAATTACATCCATATTTTATTCCTTTTCACTTTAGTTTGTTGGGATTCCCAAAGAGGGAGACTTGTATCTATTCATTTGAATTCGGTTCACGTTTTTCATTTGTCATTCCCGCGACCCTCAAGATGCCTGCAAAAGAAAACAGATATACCGGGAGAAATATCATCGCGATCATCGCATAGGTCATAAAAAGCATTAGTGAGCGGATAGGCCAGTGGCGAATTCGTTGATGCATCACCGCCAGACCAACAATACTGAAGGCCATCATCAGTGCCCCGGCAGCCACGGCAAATCCGCGGCTATAGGGAGGTGATGTTATGACGATGCCACTGATCGAGACTACAAGCAGCACCAGCGCAATTGACGGAAGGTTGATAACTGCAGCTATGTCTTCGACCGGTCTTGCAAGAACATCCAGTTGACGGGTGATTTTCAGGGCCAGGAGAAAATTGAGAAAATGTATACCAATCCACAACGAAGGCAGTACGAATGGCATCATTTGCAAATTCATTAACAGCGCCTTGTCACGATCTTCAACCGATAAACCCGATCCGACTTCGGGTGTTGGCAGCAGCAGTTTGAGATGTTTGCTCAATTGGGCGCTAATTTCAGCCGGATCAAAATCGATCAATATTCCAAACAATAAAACGGCACCAATGATCAGCAAGGTAATCCAAAACAAAATCTGCGAGAATGGGTACCACTGAAGTTCATCATTGTGGGTATCAGCACTTTGCGCCAGATTGGCCTGGTGCCCGGCAAGAGCAGCCGGGGCAGCGATCATCACGCCAATTAGAAAACCGCCCGTCGGGTTGGATAATATTGCGGAAACTGCAATGATGGCCGCTGTCGCAACAATCCCGGCGCGTGTTCCCCAACCCAGCGCGGCCACATAAACAGGCAGAGCACCCAAAAATACCGGAACAAGCACCAATAGTCCCATGGAACTGAATATCACCACCATCGCACAAAAAACAGCAGCAGCTATCAGGCCGATAACTGTGGGGCTTTTATCAATAAGGTTGCTTGTCATTTGGATCGCTGTCCTGTCGTCTTGACAGTTAGAAGTGAGACGATTACGTCTTCGACTCCAACTTGGTTCAGTTTTGCTCAGTCCGTGAGCGGTATCGACGCAAAACACCGTTTCTGCGTCGATAAAATTCAGATTACCCTAGCTGATCACATAAGGCAGAAGACCCAGAAATCTTGCTCGCTTGATTGCGCGGGCCAGTTCTCGTTGTTTCTTATGGGAAACTGCAGTAATGCGAGAAGGTACGATTTTACCACGCTCTGAAATGTAGCGTTGCAGAAGACGGATATCTTTGTAGTCGATTTTCGGAGCATTATCTCCTGTAAACGGGCAGGTCTTACGGCGGCGGTTAAATGGACGGCGTCCGGCTGGCATAGCCATGATTATTCTCCTGCTTCGCTGTGTTCATCGGAACGGGGTGATTCACTGCGGCGTGGACGTTCTTCACGCCCGCCATCTCTCTTTGGGCGATCATCGCGATCACCTTTTTTCATCATAGCCGATGGCTTATCGTCATGTTTTTCAACACTCAGTGTCATATAACGCAGAATGTCATCATTGATGCGCATCTGGCGTTCCATTTCAGAAACTGCTGCTGAAGGCGCATCAACGTTCATCAAAATATAATGGGCTTTGCGGTTCTTTTTAATGCGATAGGTTGCGGTACGCAGTCCCCAGTTTTCGACTTTACCGGTAGTTCCGCCATTATCAGCCAGAACCTGTTTGAATTTCTCTACAAGTCCATCAACTTGCTGGGTGGAAATATCCTGTCTTGCAAGAAATATATGTTCATAAAGGGCCATAAAGCCTCATCCTTTCATTGTAATACCGGTCAATTTCGCGCAAAGCCTCGTTTCGCCGCCGCACTGCATTCAAAATGAGGCAGGAAAGGCGTATGAAAGACGGTTCAAGAGCTAAGACACGGGAAGCGGGTCTGTCTGATACAGGCCATGTAAAATGAAACCTCAATACCTGTTTCATTCACCTTCCGTTCAGCCCCCAGCGAAATGCCGGACTCGAACGAGGCACTTATAGCGGTAAAATTTTGGAATGCAAGCAGGAAATTCAATGCCTGTTTTGCAATTCAAACAAGCTCTATTCCTCAATTTTTTTCAAAATAAGTGAAGCATTGGTTCCACCAAAACCAAATGAATTGGAAAGTGCAACATTGACGTCACGCTTTCTCGATTTTAACGGTACCAGATCTATTTCTGTTTCGCGTTCAGGGTTGTTCAGATTAAGGGTTGGCGGCACAATTTGATCTCGGATCGCCAGAGCCGAAAATATTGCCTCAACTGCTCCCGCGGCACCCAGCAAATGACCAATTGCGGATTTGGTCGATGACATCGATACCTTTGAAGAAGCCTCACCCAGCAACCGCTCTACCGCGCCAAGTTCAATCGTATCGGCCATTGTAGATGTACCATGCGCGTTGATATAATCAATTTGGGACGCGTCCAGTCCCGCGCGTTTCAAAGCTGCTTTCATGCAGCGATAAGCGCCATCACCATCTTCGGATGGGGCTGTAATATGAAATGCATCGCCGGACAATCCGTACCCGACTACTTCTGCATATATTTTTGCACCACGTGCTTTGGCATGCTCATATTCCTCAAGCACGACAATGCCTGCTCCTTCCCCCATGACAAATCCGTCGCGGTCGGCATCATAAGGACGCGAAGCAGATTGAGGATCATCGTTATAACTGGTGGACAACGCTTTGCAGGCAGCAAAACCGGCAATTGATAGCCTGCAAACCGGGGATTCTGCTCCCCCAGCTACCATTACATCTGCATCCCCCAGCATAATCATTCGTGACGCATCTCCAATGGCATGGGCACCTGTTGAGCACGCTGTTACAACTGAGTGATTGGGGCCCTTCAAACCATGTTGTATCGAGACCTGTCCTGAAACAAGGTTGATCAAACGTCCGGGAATGAAAAATGGGCTGACCCGCCGTGGTCCGCGATCACGTAACACATGCGCTGTCTGTTCAATTCCCTGCAAACCGCCAATACCGGATCCTATTAACACTCCGGTGTTGTTCTGTTCATCGGCGGTTGAAGGATGCCAATTGGCGTCCTCCAGGGCCTGGGTCGCTGCCGCCACACCATATATAATGAATGGATCAACTTTGCGTTGTTCCTTGGGTGCCATCCAGTCACTGGCGTTGAATGTCCCGTCACAGCCATCACCCAGCGGAATTTGACAGGCAATCTTGGCAGCAAGGTCGTCAACTTCGAAAGTATCAACGCGGGCGGCAGCGTTTATTCCGCCCAACAGGCGCTTCCAGGTTATTTCTGTGCCTGAACCCAAAGGTGAAACCATGCCGGTTCCGGTAATAACAACACGTTTCATATTTTCCTGCCAGTATAGGTTGAATTAGTGAATACGAACTCAGCGTCTGATCAACAACACGCAGTTATAACCAAGATAGTAAAGCAACCAACAAAAAACAGGCGATCTGGTGCTCGCCTGTTCAAAATTGTCTTCAGTTCAGGATTTATCAACAGATAAATCAATTAGGCTGAGGCTTTTTCCACAAAAGAGATTGCATCGCCAACCGTTTGAATGGTCTCTGCTGCGTCATCTGGAATTTCCACACCAAACTCCTCTTCAAATGCCATTACCAATTCAACATTATCCAAAGAATCCGCACCAAGATCATCAATGAAACTTGCTTTTTCGGTTACTTTGTCAGCATCAACATCCAGATGCTCGATTACGATTTTTTTGATACGGTCTGCAACATCACTCATATTGTGGCCCTCAACTCCTGAAATTATTCGAATTATCTTACTCGTTACACTGTTCAAACCCTATAAGAGCCAGAATTGCAACCAGTTTTATGATTTTCCCGCGCTCGCTAACATACTTTGTAGCAATCGATCAAGTTCCCATTTGGCGAATTGCTAAATTGCTCTGGTTCTATATCATCGCCATGCCACCATTCACATGCAAAGTTTGTCCGGTAACATAACCCGCTTCATCGCTGGCCAGATATGTGACCGCATTGGCAATATCATCGCCTGACCCCATCTTTTTCATGGGAATCGCACCCATAATGGCTTCTTTTTGCTTGTCATTCAGTTTGTCCGTCATGGCAGAAGCAATGAATCCCGGCGCGATACAATTCACAGTCACATTGCGTGGCGCGATTTCCTGAGCCAGCGATTTTGTGAATCCAATCAATCCTGCTTTAGAAGCACAATAATTAGCCTGACCAGCATTGCCTGTTACGCCAACAATCGATGTTATGTTGATAATTCTGCCTGTTCTACGACGCATCATCGGATAAGCAATTTCTCGCGTCAGATTAAATACAGATGTCAAATTTACATTGATTACATCATCCCAGTCTTCATCTTTCATGCGGACAAACAGGCCGTCACGGGTAATGCCAGCATTATTGACAAGAATATCAACGCCATCCATTTCGTTTTCTGCTTTTTCACCCAGTGCTTTTACCGCTTCACGATCTGACAGATCAGCTGGGAATACCTTAACCCGATCTCCAAGTTCACCGGCAATTTCATTGAGTTTTTCTTCTCGTGTGCCATGAATTCCAACAATTGCACCGCGTTGGTGAAGCATGCGTGCAATAGCTTCTCCCAAGCCACCACTTGAGCCCGTAACAAGGGCTTTTTTGCCGGTCAAATCAAACATAATTTTCTCCTAAATGTAATTCTTGAACAGACTCTCAG
>JAAENI010000061.1 GCA_024224595.1 Hyphomicrobiales bacterium | reverse complement strand
CAGTTGCCGTCACCAATGTTCTTTTTAAGCCGATATCGGTAATAAAAATTAGTAGCTGGCCAAACATCCAAAAGGCAACCAGTGCGTGCGCAACTTTGGCGCTTTTCTTTTTATTGCTAGTGGGATTACAGGGACCCCATGACCCGCAAGCAAATCTGTTGTCTCTAACAATCTGGTCAGGTTGGTGGATCGGGTTGGTAGCACTTCACGGACTTTTGGGGAACCTGTGGAGCTGTATCAACCCATGGTCAGCTCTCTTTGCTTTTATTGATACTATCCTTAAATCGCCAATCCGGCCGAAATTATCAAAAGCTCTTGGAGTCTGGCCGGCAATCATCATATTTATGTTGTTCAGTTCATTTTCCATTGCGGACCCGGCACCCGCTGATCCCGGCCGTCTGACATTCATCGTATTCGGATATTGGCTTTTTACCCTCGCAGGCATGCTTGTATTTGGTGATCAATCATGGACCCGACACTTCGAGTGTTTCACCATTTTTTTTGGCCTGATCTCAAAACTTTCTCCACTGCAAACTGGCTCCAGGCTCCGTATCGGCATGCCCGGTTGGGCTCTAATTTCCAGGTTCAAATATTCAACGTCCATCGCTGTATTTTGTCTGGTAATTTTGGGCTCCGGCAGCTTTGACGGCCTCAACGAGACATTCTGGTGGCTCGCCGTCATTGACGTGAACCCTCTGGAATTTCCTGGCCGTAGCGCAATCATTCCAGAAACTACAATGGGTTACCTGCTGGTTAACTTATTGCTTTGCACTGTCTTTGCTTCGAGTATCTATCTGGGAACTGGCTGGGCCAATATGGGAAATAATTCAAGTCAGACCACATCTTTCAAATCTGCTTTTGAGTGTCAGGCACTTTCCCTGCTTCCCATCGGATTTGGGTTTCATTTGGCTCACTTCCTGCCAACATTTCTTGTTTCGATACAATATAATTTTGCTGCGATGCTCGACCCATTTGCTACTGGTGTGGATTACCTGTCGCTTGGAAAAATCAACATCCACGTCGGGTTTCTGAGCGATTCTCATATCGTGCGCTGGATATGGTTGTCCCAGGCAGCAATTATCGTGCTGTCCCATGTATTGGCTATGCTGATAGCGCACAAAACATCCCGGTATTTGTTCCCTGAAAGGCGCAAAGCCATGCTGGCAGAACTACCGCTTACGGCGTTTATGATTACTTACACAATCTTCGGACTATGGTTGCTTGCCGCGCCACGGGGAACCTAGCAAACTGTCGGACTTGCACAATCACTGTTAACAAAACTGGATATTGGTCCGATTTTTCGCTCATTTCGTTAAATATTCCCGATATTCGCCTCAAATGATCGAAATATCGACCTCAATTCCAGTTCTGTTCTCAATAATTGCTCAAGTCCGACAGCCTGCTAGAGTATCCGT
>JAAENI010000060.1 GCA_024224595.1 Hyphomicrobiales bacterium | reverse complement strand
CAGTCAGGCTCGTACAATGATCAAGAGGTTGAATCCGGATGTGCTAACGCTGGATATTGAAATGCCTGGCCTAAATGGTTTGGATTTTCTGGAGAAGATCATGACCCTTCGTCCGATGCCGGTAGTCATGATATCCAGCCTTACGGAGAAGCGCGCTGCGGCATCTATCAAAGCTTTGTCAATCGGTGCGTTTGAATGTCTCCCCAAACCAGTAATGAGCGATGATCAGGCACTGCAACATATGTGTGATGTGGTTAAACTCGCTGCGAAATCTTCAGCAGCAATGGCAGGTAATTTGAATGGTGCTCATTGGACCAGTGGTAAAAAACCTACATTAAAAGCTGATTCAGGCGGTCCAGATCTCGTTTTGATTGGGTCTTCGACCGGAGGAGTTGAGGCCCTTGGTACAATTCTGACTTCATTTCCTGCAAATTGTCCGCCAACAGTCGTGACCCAACACATTCCGGAAAAATTTGCTGCCAGTTTATCAGTTCGTCTTGATGGGGTATGCGCGCCAAAAATTTCGCTGGCAGAAGACGGAAAAATACTAACACCTGGTAATGTCTATATTGCACCAGGAACAATTGGTCATCTTACGGTAACACGTGCCACGCATATTCGCAGTAGAATTACGCGAGGTACTGCTGTCAACGGGCACATGCCATCAGTTGATCAGCTATTTGAATCTGCAGCTAACTATTCGATGGGTGATATATCAGCAGCGTTGTTAACGGGGATGGGAAAAGATGGTGCGGAAGGATTGTTGAAATTGAAGAACGCGGGCGCTCACACTATTGCGCAGGATGAAAAATCCAGTGTCGTTTATGGTATGCCAGCTGCTGCGGTCAGAATTGGAGCGGTTCGCGAGATATTGCCGCTTAATAGAATTGCAAAATCACTGCTAGAAAAGAAAAGTGAAAAGACCAATGTCAATTTGTAAGATCCTGAAGGTGCTAATTGTTGAT
>JAAENI010000059.1 GCA_024224595.1 Hyphomicrobiales bacterium | reverse complement strand
GCGGACTGAGTGGCACGGGCAATGTGCCATTTCTTGCAGTTCACAGCGTTGTCGGTTTTGGTCATTGAGGGGGGATTGCGGTCGTTGAACGAACCGCTTGGATTTTACCCAATTTCGTCAAACCGGCCATTGCGAATTACACATTCGAGAATTACCCAAATGGTGCTCCGAGCCCTGAGCAGACCTGACGCCCGTGTCGTGGATCGGATAGCTTGACGATGCATCTGCCGTTATTGATGGCCCTGAGGAGGCCTTGGGAAATCTTCGTGGATTTTGCCAGAGTGGCCTTTTCATCGTAATACAGCGGGGGGCATTGGTCTCAATGCGGCAGGATTTAAATTAGCAAACAATCCGCGGCGAGGTCATTCGATGATTTTTCAAAGTTGCATGACTTTTGGAGTTTTGCTATGAGCAATTCGACAGCTCCTACCGCGATACAATTCACGGGGAAATATTATTGAACAGAAGAAACATATTGATTGCCGGTGCGGCTCTTTGCGCAACTGGCTCGTTCGCCAGTCAAACAATGGCTGAAGGTCAGGTTGGGTTGGTAGTGCCTCCCGAAGAAAACAAACACGACCGCACATTCATGCAATGGCCGGTGAACCGTGAAGTTTATCCTGAAAAGGAGTTCCTGGAGCTTTTGCAGCGAACAATTGCCGATATCGCAAACACCATCGTGGAGTTTGAATCAGTGGTTATGCTTGCGGCGAAAGAAGATCATACACGTGCGCGACGTTACCTCTCCAAGGCTGTTGAACTTTGGGATATGCACACGGAAGATTTGTGGTGTCGTGATTCAGGCCCTCTTTTTGCCAAGCAGCCGAATGGAACAGGGGAATCGATTGAATATTATTGCCTAATTATTTTTTCAAGATAATCATCGTCCCATGCTGCTGAATGGCGTTTCATCGGCAGGCTTTTTTTGCCTGGATCTCTTTGAAACAGATTGTTTGCCGCATGTTTGATTGTTGCAAAGTTTGCCGCGGCATTTCCGGTTCTGATGCGGCACTCGTCTTGTCTGAAGGTCATATCCATTACCCAATGCAGATTGTTTTCGATCTGCCAATGGTTGCGAATAATACGGGATATTTCTTCTGGTTCGACATTGAGCGAAGAGATGTAATATCGTCTTCTTGTTTTGGTTTTGCCTTTGATTTCGCGGCTGTATTCAACCATGATCACGCTTTGTAACCCCGGCCATTTGTGGCGCTGATTGAGCCAGTCAATGTGTGAACAGACCGCGTATTTACGCGTCTCAAGACGCCCATGATCCCCGTCAACTGTTTGATTCTCCCTGATAAACGATTCGCCGATACGGCGCTCACGCTGTTCATCGAAAAACAATTCAACATCTTCGTGCAAACTGCCCTGATTGCCTTTCAGGCCGATCACATAATCACCCTTTTGCGCCATGATCTGCTGACAAATCTTGCGTTGACACCCCATCGCGTCAATCGTGATAATCGCGCCTTCAATGCTCAGTAGCGCCAGCAATTCAGGGATTGCCGTGATCTCATTGGACTTGTCATCGACTTTGCGCTGCCCCAAAACCAGCTTTTGCTCGCAAGCCCAGGCCGAAATCACATGGATGGCGGCTTTGTTGGAGGCCGTGTCAAACGAGCGGCGCAGGGTTTTTCCATCCACGGCAATCACCCCGTCCAGCGTTCCATGCAACCCGGCAACCCAATTGACAAAACACTGCTGAAACTGCTCCATATCCAGTCTGGAAAACAAGATCCCCAACTGATCATGGCACGGCGTTCCATCGGCAAACGGTAAAAACCGCCGCAACACATCAAGTTTCTTTTCGCCGTAAAGGGCAATCGAAGTCCAGTTATCGGCGCCCGATATCACCGCGCACAGAACCAAAAGAAGTATTTCTTCAAATGGATAGAGAATTTTTGAGGCTTGACGAGGATCGTCGACCTCCCCGAAATAATCAAGAAATACAGGCTTGGTGTTTGAACCAGGCGATAATGGCATGAGATAATTTCCTTTAACAATCAAACTCACACCTTTGATTCAGAAAATCCCCAGTCTGTCACTAAAAAATTCAATCGATTGCCCTGTTTCCGTAATGGCATTGTAATGCCAGGTTCTCCGGATTAATATACTGTCGCGGCTTCCTGCTTGTGTCCATGATCGACGCATTGGCTGCTTATTGATTTGGTCAGGGAACTCGGAAATCGGTAGAAATCCAACGGCTGAATAGAGCCATCATTAACGGAATGCCGCCTTCCACGCTGGTCCGGGAGCGACAAGGTCAATTTGGTAGAAGTGGGTTCCAAGCGGTCGTTTGGAATATGACCTGAGATATTTTTGATATGTTTTTGGACCAAAGTTCGAACAATATGTATACATATTGTATTACTACATTGCACCGGAATCGGAACGATATGCAGCACTAAATCATTTGAGATAATTTGGTGAGCCCTGACGGGTTCGAACCGTCGACCTACTGATTAAAAGTCAGTTGCTCTACCAACTGAGCTAAGGGCTCACTTGCCTCTTCGAAATTGACGTATTGGCCAAAGTCAACGGGCAGTAGTAAAATGTTTGAAAACACTGGTTTTCAATATTCTCAGATTAACATCGATTGCTGACCTGAGAAACCTTCGAATTGGTTGTTCGAAGTTGGCGATACATAAGCTTGCAGATGGGGATGGTCAAGTGGGAAAACCGCATATATTGTAAATAATTTTAACTGCATGTTGTTTATTTTATACAACGCTGTCGGCAATTCTCAATCGAGATAAAGGTGATGTTTCACGGTCGGGGTCGAGATTGTCGCAACGGTGTTTTGGGTTGGAATTATCGGTTCCAGTGTTATCTGATTGTGACTATACTATCGGTCGCGAAAAGGTTACTTTTCATGTTGGGCTGACTGGATTATGCAAAGAATGAAAATCGGATCAAAATGCATGATCCAAATGGTGTTTGCTATCAAGCGCATGTGAACGAAGAGAACCTCATGATCAATTCATAAGATTGTTTGGCAACCCATCAGTTTGTTTGGCAGGAATTCGGAAGCGTTTTGTAGCTGGAAAATGGAAAAGAGGAAATAATCTTGCAAGAAGCCGCCTATTTTTCTGCACTGATCGCCGGAATTATCTCCTTTATTTCACCCTGTGTCCTGCCACTGGTGCCGCCTTACATGTGTTACATGGCCGGGTCTTCAATATCTCAATTGAATGAGAATATATCTGAAGATTCTCGTCTGAGAGTGAAAATTTTTGCCAATTCGATTTTGTTTGTTGTTGGTTTCTCAACGGTTTTTATAGCGCTGGGGGCAGGGGCTTCATCAATCTCCCAATATTTGCGCGCCCATATGGATTTGCTGAGCATTGTTGCCGGCGTGATCATCATCATTATGGGGTTACATTTTATCGGCCTGTTCAAAATCGGATTTTTATATCGCGAAGCCCGATTTCAATCCAACTCTACCGGGTATATAGGCTCCTACGTGATGGGGCTGGCCTTTGCTTTTGGCTGGACGCCTTGTATCGGGCCTGTTCTAGGGGTAATTCTGGGCATTGCGGCGACGCTCGATACTGTGGGTGAGGGTGCAATTTTGTTGGCGGTCTATTCTGCGGGTTTGGGGATACCATTTATTCTGGCTGCGCTCTTTGTGAAACCATTTTTGTCGTGGCTGGCTAAATTCAGGAAAAACCTGGGTATGATCGAAAAAGTTATGGGTGTACTTCTGGTAGCAACCGGTTTGCTGTTCATCACAGGTGGAATGCAGACAATTGCATGGTGGATGCTGGAACTGTTCCCGGGCCTTGCAAATGTAGGGTAGGGCCCTTGTCTGGCATACACGACATTTATCTTACCAGGGTGGTAACCGCAGCAAACAATTGTGAATAGTGTGAAATGACAATGTCCGGGTTGAAGGTTGCCACGGGTTGGTCGCTATAACCAAAATCTACAGCCACAACCGGAATTCCGGCATTTTGAGCTGTCAGGATATCGGTTTGGGAATCGCCAATCATAATGGCGCGTTCGGCGGTTCCTCCGGTCAATTCAACGGTTTTAAGCAAATGCCTGGGGTCGGGTTTGCGAAATTCAAAACTGTTGGCACCGGTAATTGAAGAAAACAATGGTTTGATTGCCAGTTCATGCAACAGTTTTTCAGCCATATCTATGGGTTTGTTGGTGCATACGCCAAGCAGCCAGTTGCTGGCGCGAAATTGATTTAGAACGGCTTCGGTTTCCTCATACATTACCGTATCAACACAAATATTGTGCCAGTAATCCTCCATGAATTCATCGACTAATTCTGATAGAAGTTGCGGCGGCAGCGGCTCGTCGTTGATCGTGTAAGCCAGTTCTAACATTGCCTTGATCCCTTTACCGGATGTTGGTCCGATTTGCTGGATCGTCACGGGTTTGAGGTTTTGGCGTTCAATCACCCGATTAATACTGGGCACAAGATCATGGATAGTGTCTGCCAATGTGCCATCAAGATCAAATATTATGGTGGGTTGGGTTGCCATCAGATGTTTCCAGTTTAGTTCTCGGTTTGGCGGAATCAGATTTTAATGATATTTCAGCAATAACCGTATCCCTTCTATTGTCTACTGGAATTAGTTTATAATGCATGGTAGAGCCTTTGCTATTCTCAAGAGTGTATGGCACGAGACACTCGAGTTTACTAATTTTTCCTGTTATCGCCGGAACCTGCCTGTGTGACGAATATGGGTGACGAATATGAGTTATGCCTGTGAGTGATGAATTGAAGACTGAAGTTGGTCGCGCCGTTTGTGACTCAATCCAGTCCGGCATGCGGCTGGGCATCGGCACAGGATCGACGGCGGAGGCCTTTATCAGTGTTCTGGGTGAAAAAGTTGCCCAGGGGCTGGATATTGTCGGTGTACCAACTTCCGAGCGTTCGGCCGAATTGTGTCGTGAACTCAATATTCCTTTGACAACACTGGATGAAGTCCCGGAGTTGGATCTTACCATTGATGGTGCGGATGAAATTGATCCTGATTTCTGTTTGATCAAGGGCGGCGGAGGTGCACTGTTGCGCGAAAAAATAGTGGCTGCTGCCTCAAAAACCATGTACGTGATTGCGGATGAGAGCAAGCTGGTTGAAAAACTGGGCGCTTTCGGGGTGCCGATAGAAGCTAATTTATTTGGTATTGCCGCGACCCGGCTGGCTATTAAAAAGGTTGCACGACAATATGATCTGATTGACGATATAAACATGAGAATGAATGGCGGGGAAGTATTCATCACCGATGGTGGCCATTGTATAGTTGATGCATCATTTGGCCATATTCGCGATGCAGATGCATTGAATAAATCGCTGCTGTCAATTCCTGGTGTTGTTCAGCACGGCCTGTTCATCGATATGGCAGATAAGGTTTTTGTCGCCGGACAAGATGGTGTAGAAATTCTGGAAAGAAAAATTTAGATGGTAGTGAAATTAATACGGAGCAGTGTGAGTATGGTTAAGATTGTTGAACTTGTGGGTTTGAAAAGAAAATTGGCGATTTTGGTTGCTGGATCACTATTGTTGATGCCAATGATTGATCAATCAGTGCTGGCACAGGAGCTTACTGAATCCCATTTGGCTGCGGCAAAAAAAGCAATTATTTCCACCAATGCAACAATTAAACTTAATGATATCCTGCCAACAGCAGCTGCGAGGCTTGCCACACAGATGATATCCAGTCGTCCAGATTTGGAGACCCCGATATCTGTGATGGTAAATGAAGCCGCGCTAGAAATAGCTCCGCGCCGTGGCAATCTTCAGGTTGAAGTGGCGAAAATTTATGGTCGTATCTTCAAGGAAGATGAACTAGTTAAAATAGCCAAGTTTTTTTCAACCAGTGCCGGACAAAAATTTCTGACACAATTGCCACTTGTAGTTCGCGAAGTGGAAAAAGCTTCCCGAATCTGGGGGACCGGAATTTCCAGAGATTTGAACCAGGCAGTTCGCAAAAAAATGCAGGATGCAAAGATTGAATAAGCAGATGGCGACTATTCGACCCTTTGAATGTTGGCAACAGCCCCAAATTCTGAAACCTAAAGTTTACCGATCCACTCCAAATGTCTGAATTTGACTACGATTTATTTGTGATTGGCGGCGGTTCCGGTGGGGTTCGTGCAGGGCGCGTCGCCGCTTCGATGGGGCACAAAGTCGGGATTGCTGAAGAATATCGTTATGGCGGCACTTGTGTCATTCGTGGATGTGTTCCCAAAAAGCTGATGGTTTACGCTTCTCATTTCCATGAATCTTTTGAAGATGCCAAGGGTTTTGGTTGGCAGGTAGGCGAGAGCAAATTTGACTGGTCGACACTGATTGCCAACAAGGATCGCGAAATTGATCGACTTGAAGGACTTTATCGTAAAGGACTGAGCAATGCTCAGGCAGATATCTTTGATACCAGAGCAGTGCTCGAAAGTAACAACGAGATTCGTCTCATTAAATATGATCGGATTGTTTCTGCAAAGAGGATAATGATCGCAGTTGGTGGAACCCCCTCTCGACTGGAAGAAATGCCTGGAAGCGAATTTTGCATTGCTTCTGATGAAGTCTTCCATCTGGAAAAACAACCCAAATCTATCGTGATTGTTGGAGGTGGCTATATTGCTGTTGAGTTTGCCTGCATATTTGCCGGTCTGGGAACAAAAACCACCCTTGTTTATCGTGGTGACAAAATTTTACGTGGTTTTGATAATGATCTGCGTGAATCATTACGTGAGGAAATGGTCAAGAAAGGAATTCAGGTCATCCTGGAGAACGTGCCTGAATGTGTTTCGCCAGCTGAACCGGAGAAATTCGATGAGGCCCTGGAAGTAAAGTTAAGTGATGGCAGGCTGATACCTGCGGATCAGGTGATGCTGGCTGTCGGTCGTAAACCATTGACAAAACAATTGGGTCTTGAACGTGCCGGTGTTCAATGTAAGCCAACCGGTCATATTGTTGTTGATGCGTATTCGAAAACAACCGTTGATAATATCTGGGCAGTTGGTGATGTTTCGGACAGGGTTCCGCTGACACCTGTCGCAATCCATGAATCGATGTGTTTTATTGAAACTGAATACAAAAATAATCCGACGATTCCAGATCATGATCTGATTGCCACCGCTGTATTCTCTCAGCCTGAAATTGGAACTGTTGGTTTGAGTGAAGAACAAGCTATAGCCATGTATGATAAACTGAATGTGTTTGTGTCAAAATTCCGTGCGATGAAGCATACATTGTCCGGGCGGGATGAAAAAACACTGATGAAGATAATAGTTTGCGCAAAAACAGATTTGGTAGTTGGCGTGCATTTACTGGGAGAGGCGTCCGGCGAGATGTCACAGCTCCTGGCAATCGCATTGAAATCCGGCGTTACCAAAAAGGATTTTGATCGTACCATGGCGGTTCATCCCACAGCTGCCGAAGAACTGGTCACAATGTATCAACCAACCTATCAAATTGCGGGCGGTCAACGCGTTGGCTGACAATTGTAGAAATAGTGATTACTTCGCCTATTTTGGCTTTGGTTCACTGGTGAACCGCAAAACATTGTCGAATGATACTATTGATGTCATTCCAGCCAAACTTAAAGGCTGGCGTCGGCACTGGCAGCCAAGACCTGATGAAGCGATGGCATCTCAAATGTTGCGTTCGATAGCACTTTTAAGCGTTCATCAGGATCCCTCGTGTGATATCACAGGACTGATCATCATCGACAAAACCAGCAATCTGAATGCCTTGGACAAACGTGAGCGCGGTTATCAAAAAATAAATCTTACGGAATCAGATTTTGTTCTTGAAAACAATGATAAAAAAAACTTTGTTGATAATTCAATTCATGTTTACGTATCTTCACCTGGTGAGGTGGCACAAGAGCCATTGTCGCTTTTGCGCAGTTATCTGGATGTTGTGATGCAAGGTTACCTTCGTGAATTTGGCGAGGATGGTATTGCCGCTTTTATTGACTCGACAAAAGGCTTTGATTTGCAAATTTTAGAAGATCGACAAAAGCCGATATATTCACGTCAT
>JAAENI010000058.1 GCA_024224595.1 Hyphomicrobiales bacterium | reverse complement strand
TTTTGAAATTTGCAAAAAACCGACAGTCAGCAGGCTTTTGTTGTCTGGCAACTTCTTGACCGTTCCTGGCTCTTGCACAAAAAAGAATAATGGAAGTGTTGATATTGCAAAAAAAACGGCTGTTAGTACCATAGTTGAACGCAACACAAAGTTGCCGCCAATGCTGACCACAAGTGGCAAAACAATCAAAAGGCATGCAATTCCACCTAACGAACCAATAGCCCAACCATTGCCGGAAACCCTGCCCACAGTTTGACGCGTCGAGATACTAGGTAACAGGCCATTGTAAAAAACCTGAGATGCGCGATAGCCGATTTCAGCCAGAATAAAAAAACCCATTCCCGTCAACACATCACCTTTGCCAACAAAAAACAACAGGCCGGTAAATAGACAGCAAATTGATGTAAAAAATCCCAACATCTTTTTTCTGGTGGCGCGATAGTCAGCAATCGCGCCCAGTACCGGTGAGATTATTGCCGATACCAACATCGCAACCGCGACTGCTATACCCCACAAACGCGTTCCTTCTGCTCCCCCTACCACGCCTTCTTTGAAATAGGCTGAATATACGGCAAGAATGACAACCGCGGCATATGCGGAGTTTCCGAAATCGTACAGATACCAGGCAAATCGTTTTCCGCGAGGCGTGTCAAATAAACCCGGTTGCAATGGTGGTGTAAATTCATCGGCCGTACCGCCAAAAACTTCTGACAATTTTTTCACCTATCATTTTGGAACTCTGGACACTATTGAATAATTGCTGGTATTTGAGCCCGATGCATCAATCTAAGACTTTAACGGCCAAAAATTCACAAGGATGTCCTATTCACATACCCCGCATTTCATCACTTTCAAAGGGGAAGGCTGCAACTTTTTCCGCTTGTTGCTTCAATTTTTGGTCACTGGAGTAAATTCCTTGGCGATCATCAGGAACCAGTTCAGCAATTTGGCGCATGATTATCACGCCAATCCGGTCAAGTTCAAGCCGCCGTCCTTTTCCTTTCGAATCAACCTCAAAAGGTCCAAATGGCTTTCCAATTCTAATAGTCAGGCGAGGACGCTTTTGTTTAAACAGATTGGTAAAACCATCCAGACCGATAGGAACAATCAAAGCATTGGTCTCGACACTTAAAAAGGCTGCCCCTGGTCGTGCCGGGCGCAAAACCCGCGCCCAAGAGCCGCCTTCGGGAAAAATACCCAGAACACCATCCTGATCCAAAACATTCCGGGCGGCTTCAAGCCCTTTGCGTGAATAGGCACCACGAAAAACCGGGAAATACCCCCATAACTTAGGAATAAACTTTACAATTGCTGGTGCATTTGGGAACCGGAACCCACCAACAAATTCTACCTGCCGTTCGGTAGCAACCAGCATTGCTACCGGATCGGCAAAATGGAAGTGATTTGCCACTAGAATAATCGGCCCGGTTTTCGGGATATTTTCTCGACCCTCTATCGTTAATTTTCCCAGCAGAAAAAATGCCAGCTTTGCCAGCGTTCTAAGTAAGAAACGGATCAAATGGCGCCGGGGGTAGTTGATTGGCATATAGGCGCTCTCAGTATTTCAAACATTTTTGGCAAGTCGCAACAAAACAAAATACGAACCACCGACTATTCCAACGCGTATTTCTTGCCATTATATTCAACCCTAATCTGCCTGATCTTCCGGGTCATTTTTTAGATACGGTGCTTTTTCACGTCCCTCCGGGGCTACCTGCATTGATGCGGGTACTCCCTTGGAGTGAGTGTGAATGTTTTCCATCCGACTATCCAATTTGCTATTGTCATATTCAACCTCACTGTCACTATCGTGTTTACTGCTCTCGGCTTTTTCATTGTTTCGGGATCCCAGTTCTGCTCCATCTATCCCAGAGGAGTCTGAAGATTGGGGATGTTCTGTCGCCTTAGCCAATCGCCTGTCGCTTCGCCTCTGTCCCAGGCGCCTGGTGCCGCCAATGCCTAACCGTGCCAAAATCATCGCTAAAAATGCCCCGAGCCCACCATATATAAAGCCCGAACTGGTCAGCGGAACAGCGGGTTCGAAAGTTTTCCAGGCATTTTCAAATAACGGTCCATCCAGGCTTTTCAAAACCAGCAAAGGTTTGGTCAGAGGATGAGAATTCTCAAGCCAACTCTGTTGCTCAGTGAGACGCTCAAATCGCCCGACAGTACGGGTCATGCTCTGACCACGGTCCTGCGTCAATTGTTCAGTTGATCTGGCCATCTTGTCAAGGGCCTGATTACGCGACAATTGGGCACCATCGGCATCCTTGTCGAAATCCATCACCACCGTTTTAAGTTCATCGACCGCGCCGCCAATTCGTTGCCGATATTGTTGGGTAAATTCTGGCGCTTGTGAAAACACGGCGAGACCCGCCATTGCGCTGATAATTGTTACACTCTTTGATGATAAGCCCATGAGATTAATTTCTGTTAGCAAGGGGATTTCAATTGAATTATTTACTCAGTTAAACGAATTACAAGATTCAAGTCGGCCATTTCTAAAACCGCGCGAAAACCACTCCATTCTTTGTTTTGAAGTACCATGATTAAAACTCTCTGGTACAACGCGACCGGTTGTACGTTTTTGAATCGCATCATCACCAATTTTGCTGGCTGCATTCAGAGCTTCCCGCAAATCATTTTTATCAAGCCAGCCTTCCCGCTCTACATAATAGCCCCACACACCGGCGAAACAATCAGCCTGCAACTCAACTTTAACAGATTTTCTATTAGCCTCGATTTTTCCCAACCTTTGCCGTTCTCTGTTGAACTGGGGAAGAATACCAATAATATTCTGAATATGATGACCTACCTCATGCGCCAGTACATAAGCCTGTGCGAAATCGCCTTTAGCTTCAAATTCTGTGGCTAACTGATCATAAAATGACAGATCAATATATATTTTTTTGTCTCCCGGACAATAAAATGGACCAGATGCCGCAGAAGCAAAACCACAGGCCGATCTAACGCTTCCTTCAAACAATACCAGTTTAGGTTTAGGGTAACGTTTGCCATAGGCCTTCAGTATGCCTGTCCATACTTGCTCTGTAGACGCCAGAATTGTTGATACAAATTGCTTCATCTCATCATTGGCCGGCGTCCGTTTGCTGGGCCGTGTGATCGGTTTTCGATGGACATTCGGGTTGACAGAAGTTTCCAGCCCCCCACCGAGTCCGCCACCTAACTGCCCCAAGATAGTAAGCGGATTAACTCCAAGAAAATAAAGTACGACACCAATCACAGCCAAAGTACCAAATCCGACACCTCCGCTGGCACGTTTGTTTGCATGCCCTCGAGGGATTCTAAAACCACCATCACGACGTCTCGTGCTTCCAGGCAACCTAAACGCATCACCGCTTGACGGTTGCCCACGCTGATCTGAAACACTCGTACTTTGTTTGCGGCCTCGCCAACGCATCGACACACTCCAGTTAGACCATTTGACCCGGCATTATAGATAGTGGCAAAATATCAACAAATCAAACAGGTTTGACACTTTAGCCCGTCTTAATGAATTGGTTTGCTTGCCAGTGACGACTTCAGCGTCTCAAAAATCCCCTGGGTTGCTCAAAACCGGTTAATTCCATTTGGCCCGCATCCGTTTTTCAAGTGATCGCAAAGCTATTGAAAGGCCTACCGTGATAATCAGGTAAATATAGGCAACAATTGAATAGGTTTCAAAAAAACGAAATGATCCGGCTGCATATACTTTACCCATTTGCGTAATATCTGCGACACCCAGCACTGAGACCAGGGAAGAATCTTTCACCATTGCGACAAAATCATTCCCCAGAGGCGGCAAAATCACGCGTATTGCCTGTGGCATAATGATTAATCGAAACCGCATAAACCGGCCTAGACCCATAGCCTTTGCTGCTTCAATCTGACCGATATCAACCGATTGTATACCTGCTCGAAAAACCTCGGCAATAAATGCCGAATAGCCAATTGTAAGAGCGATGACCGCTCTCCATAACAGAGAAAAGTCACGCGTGCGCATGGAATCTATAAAGCCAGAATCTACCAGCGGTGATGTCACAAAATTCCAAAGCCAGACGAATGCCGGAGCACCAACAAAAGCAATATAAAATAGTAAAACCAGTATCGGGATACCGCGTACTATTTCAATATAAAACCGAGCGGTCTGCCGCAAGACTATCGAGTTTGACAGGCTCATGACAGCAAGCCCCAAACCGATAGCTGATGCCAGCGCAAATCCGATCAATGTTACAGAAATGGTTATCCAAACGCCTTTGTGCAGTACATTGATGATCTGTGTGTAGAGATCATTGGTAACTATAGTGATGGTAACGAAGAGGAATATGATCCCCAGAACAATCAACCACCAAGGGAAGTCAGCTTTTACGTGTGGTTTTGAGACAGAGTTGCTCATCGCCTGAAAATAGTCCGGTAAGCCAAGTATTTCATTCCTTCACTTGCCTGATAGCAGGATTTACGGACCTCCCCCAAAGGGGGAAGGCAATAAACATCCACAATTGGGTAAATTCAGCTTCAGCCACCAAGTTTGTAGTCAAGGAACCATTTTTTATTGAGTTTCGCGATGGTACCATCGGCTTTCATTGCAGCAATTGCAGCATTAATGGGTGCAACAAGATCGGAACCCTTTGGAAAAATATATCCAAAATCTTCCGTTCCCATCGCTTCACCAATCAGTTTTAAACCACCACCAGATGCGGCGACATACCCTTTACCCGCCGTGCCATCAGTCAATACCAGATCGACGTCACCGGTTTTTAAAGCCTGAACACTCGCGCCAAATGTTTCAAACAACTTTATTCTTGGATTTTGCTCATTCCCATCCAGAACATTGTAAACCGCTACATAAAACGGAGTGGTACCGGCTTGTGCACCAACCAAACCATCCTTAAACGCGCCAAAACTTTTTCCATCGCTAAACCGGTTTTCATCACCACGCACCAGCATAAACATCTCGGAACGCATATAGGCATCTGAAAAGTCTACCTTTTCCTTGCGCTCATCCTTAATCGTGATGCCGGTCATTCCCAAATTGTATTGGCCATCAGACACCGCCTGGATCATTGCATCCCATGAAATATTTTGATATTCCACCTTAAAATTCAATCGTTTAGCGATTTCATTCATCGCATCATATTCCCAGCCGATTTGATTGCCGGTTTTTGGGTCAATGAATTGCAGGGGAGGATAGGCATTCTCCGTCACCACGACGATATTTTTTCCGCCAAGATCCGGCAAATCAGCCGCCTGCCCTATTGATGCAAAAGCCAGTCCGGCCACAAGACCTAAAATCACTGCAAACACTTTTCTCATGACATTCTCCCATTGTTGTTCCCAATTATCAGTAAGTTTAGACGATGCAGAATTTGCGGCAAGGAAATTCCACATCAAATCAATTTTTCATATCCAGGATCGAACGATTGACCTCATAAAAAAATTATACAAATTGATTAATCTCAATCCCAAGCCCCTTCTAGTCCTACTGCGTCACGAATGATAGTGCTCTTTGAATTTCGTTTGTCTTGCCCGTTGGCAGCATGGACATCGTGAAAGGCTTTGGGCCATGGCGACTGAGATAAGGGTCGCCACTGTGCTGATGGAATTTTGCACGTGACGCTGTGTCCTGATCGGCGGTGCCTC
>JAAENI010000057.1 GCA_024224595.1 Hyphomicrobiales bacterium | reverse complement strand
TGCATTAAATATCGATAAGAACGGCATTGTCTGGGTCTGTGGTACTGGAAACGACACAATCAACAGGTTTGACCCCGTCACTGAAACACTTGTTGAGTTCCGTTTACCCACTCGCGTCTCATACACACGTGAAATTGAATTTGATGATGATGGCAATGTCTGGACCAGTACATCTGGCCCAGCCCGTCATATGGAACGAGGCATTGGGGCTGTGATCTGTATTTCGTTACCTGACACGCTGCCAACAAATGGTGGCACGCAGCTCATCGCAAAAACATACGACGGGAATCATGATGTGGGTAATCTTGCTGTGGTACCAAAACGCAGGCCTCCGAATCAGGGCCTGTTTCAAAAAATTGGTCAATCTCCATTACCAGCTGCCTACCACGGAAAAAATCATCAAGAATATGGTGATGCACGGATGACTGAACTCAGTTCGTCGCAACGACATCAGGTGAACCAGCTGTGGCAACAATTCCGACGCCAGAACCCAAAGCGAAGCCGTGATGGCCAAATGTTTATTCGCATTCTAGAACACGATGGGAGTACCGAGCCGGATGCTATTCCAACCAGCAAGGTTGTA
>JAAENI010000056.1 GCA_024224595.1 Hyphomicrobiales bacterium | reverse complement strand
CAAGCCAGTTCACTCGGCAAGGCGCAAAATGCAGTGCGATCTGGTTGATCGGACAAGTTTTGCAACGCTGCAGATGAACTGGCTTGGCCCATCAAATGCTTCCGTGTAAACAAGAAACGGTCTAAAGCGCAATTCATCCCGGAACTTTCCCATGCTTCAATCATCCCAACACAAAATAACCTACGCTGAGTTCATACTGAACACCCAATTTGAGGACATCCCCGGTGATGTTGTGGAGCGGGCAAAAGATTTGATTCTGGATTTGATTGGTGTGAGTGCGGCGGCCCATGGGCTGGTGGCTTCCAGAATAGCGCGTGAGACTGCCATTCGTCTTTTCAATACCGACAACGAACAAGATCGAGCCCGCATTTTATTTGATGGTCGAATGGCCAGTATGGCCGGTGCAGCCTATGCGGGTGCAACCCAGATTGACAGTCTGGATGCCCATGATGGATTTAGCAGAGCAAAAGGTCATGCAGGTTGTGGATTGTTGCCGGCCATTTTGGCGTTTAGTGATGGTAAATCAGAATTCACCGGTCGCGAACTGCTGACTTCGATGATCATCGGTTATGAAATCGCCTGTCGAGCGGGATTGGCCCTGCATGATACCGCCTGCGATTACCACACATCAGGCGCATGGGTTTCTCTGGCTGTTGGCGCTCTGGGTGTTCGGTTGGGAAAAGGCACGCCTGATATACTGCGCCAATCTGTAGGTATCGCTGAATATCACGGCCCGCGGAGCCAAATGATGCGCGAAATCGACAATCCGACGATGTTGCATGACGGGTCGGGTTGGGGATCAATGGTCGGTGTGGTGTCCTCACAACTTGCATTATCTGGCTTTGAAGGAGCACCTGCAGTGACAATTGAGAACCCACCTGCCAGCAATCACTGGCAGGATCTGGGAGAAGACTGGTTGACGCTTAAACAAAATATCAAACTTTTTCCAATTTGTCGCTGGGCCCATGCGCCTATTCAGGCTGCTATTGATCTGCGAAACAAATATTCAATTTCGCCGAAGGATATTCAAAGGATAGTAATTTCTTCGTTTCACGAAGCAACACGCCTGGCACAGGACATGCCCTTAACCACTGGCAAGGCTCAATACAGCATTAGTTATCCTGTAGCTGCCGCACTGGTTTATGGCCAGGTTACCGCGTGCGAGGTTTCCGGTGAAACCTTTGCTGATCCCGCGATTGCCGAACTGGTAAAGATCACCAAGGTTGAAGAATGTGATGAATGCAATGCGGATTTTCCTCAGGACCGTCTCGGTCGAACGATATTGGAATTAAAGGATGGTCGGCGAGTTGATTCAGGCATTGCGCGCGCGCCCGGCGAACACGTCAATCCGATAGAACGCTCCGGCATCATCGGTAAATTTGATGCCTTCACTCATCCGGTACTTGCCAGCAATAGAGCTAAAAATATCAAAAAGGCAGTATTTGCTTTGGATGAGCAGGAATATCGGGCGAGAGATTTAACGGATCTACTATACCCGGCAATCGAGAATTAAACGGCCTGTGTGTAAAGTCAGTAGTCTTGAATATATGATCAGAAATACGGGTGAAAGAGATACGAAAGGTCAGTTGTAAACACCATATTGACTGTTAATAACGACGGTCTATCTCAATGGCATCCATATCAATCTAGTTTATTTCGCAGGAACTTGGAATGCTCTATTGGCAACAACAAGGCCACGGTCCCAATGTGGTGCTGGTCCATGGATTTCTTGGCAGCGGCAAAATATTTGAACCGCTAACGGCATATTTGGCCCAAACATTTTCTGTCACGACCATTGATCTTCCAGGCTTTGGCGGGAGCTACGATGTCCCGGCTCCATCGACAGTGGAACAACTCAGTTCGATGGTGGCTGATACGATACAATCTGCACACGTTGAAAAATGTTCTATTCTGGGCCATTCTCTTGGCGCAATGATCGCACTTGAGTTAGCTCTTCAAAGACCTGGGTTACTCGAAAAAATGGTTCTTTATGGCGGTTGTCCTAACGGATATCTGCCAGAGAGATTTGAGACTACGCAAGAGAGTATCGACAAGATTCGTGTGCAAGGGATTGATTTAGTTGCCGCTAATATAGTTGCACAATGGTTTCGACGTGGAAAAGAGGATCCGATGTATCCACTTGCAAAAGCTGCCGGCAGAAAATCCAGTGAAGCGGCGGCCATTGCTCATTTGAAATCCTGGGATCACTGGAAGGCAAGGGGTAGATTGAGTGAAGTAAATACACCCACACTCATCATTTGTGGTGATAGTGATCGATCAACCCATCCGGATTTGTCTATCGAGATGTGGAAGAAGATATCAGGATCACAATTATTCATTGCACCCAATGCCGGTCATATCGTGCACTTGGAATACCAAAATGAATTCAACGCAATTGTTGAAAAGTTTCTACAGTAATTGAATTGGGATTGGGTGGTCGAATAGTTCACTGTTAATATTGCACCTGGCAGGCGCCAATGGTGCGTTGTTGAAAGTTATCCGATAACAACCTATCGTGTCTTGTCAGGTGACTACAACACTAACAGCAAAATCATAGAGTTCCGATAATGGCCAAGTTTAACATCCAGTTCAGTTTATTTTCCGCATTTTATTCACCCCTTATTTCAACAATGTCAGCGGGTTATCTGAAAGCTGAGGGTCTGGAGCCGGAATGGTCTGTGTCACCACCGGGAGTTTCGGCAATTGCCGCGTTGGAAAATGGTACGGCCCATGTCGTACAATCTGCGTTAAGTCAGGGTTTTGCATCCTTGTCAAAAGGCGAACCCCTAAACGTCGTACATTTCGCCCAGGTCAATGAAATGGACGGTTTCTTTCTAACCAGTCGAACAGCTGACGAACAATTTTCATGGCGCAAACTGGAGGGAGCTGAGATAGTATTGTTTGGCGGTGGTCAACCTTTGGTGATGTTCAAATATGCCTGTCATAAGGCAGGCATTGATTTTGACAAGATCAAAGCAATTCATCCCGGCGGCGCTGCAGATATTGATCAGGCCTTTCGTACCGGTCAGGGGCAGTATGTTCAACAGCAGGGTCCCTTTCCCCAGCAGTTGGAAGCCGACGGCATCGGTCATGTAGTGGCTCAGGTTGGCAGGCAAATCGGCCCTTGCGGATTTTCCAGTCTGGCTGCGACTCCAGACTGGCTGCGAAGTGATATGGCCACTGCCTTTATGCGGGCCTATAGAAAAACCCGAATTTATATCAACGAAACGCCTGCTGCAGAAATTGCGAGAGCGCAAGCATCCTATTTCCCCAATATCGATGAAAATGTGCTGGCCCAGTGTATTGACACCTATCAAAAACTGGGCAACTGGACACCGCATGTAGAAATCACTCGTGAGGCGTTTGAAGCAACGCTCGATATCTATGAATATAATGGTCTGATCACAGAACGTTTTGCTTACGACCAAATTTGTGCCCAACCGCCAGCTTGAATGAAGGATAGACAAATTGAGTAGGACATTATTTGCTCTGAGTATATTTTGTACACTTTCGACAGTTGTTTTATGCCCCCAGACCATTTCCGCCGAAAGCCTGATTCTGGAAAATGCTCGAATTTATACAGTAGATAAATCAAAACCCTGGGCTGATACTCTGGCAGTCGATGAAAATGGCAAGATATCAGCAGTGGGAACATCCAACGAAGTCAAAGCACAGATCAAAGGCAATCCAATTGTTATTGACCTCAAAGGTAAAATGGTTTTACCCGGATTTCAAGATGTGCATCTGCATCCAGTTGAAGCAGGTGTGAATGAAATTCTCTGTGTGTTTGAGCCTTTTGATACAATCAAGAATCTTGAATTCACAGTTCTGGATTGTATCGATGAAAGCGAACCGGGTGAGTGGGTTTTGGGCTCAGGTATCAATATGGCCTACCTGCTGGAGCGCCATGACAACCCGGTGGAAATTCTGGACAAAATCTCTCCGCACCGACCGGTTCTTATCCTTGATGATCTTGGGCACGGGGCCTGGACCAATAGTGTTGGCCTTAAAGCTGCCGGTTATCATGATATACAGGATGATCCTGCCGGCGGGATTATTATTCGAAACAAGAAAACCGGCAAACCAAATGGTGTAGTTCTTGAAAACGCTCAGCAAAAACTTCGAAATCTCGCTTTTCCCCCCACAGCTAAAAATATTGATTTTGCCTATGAGAGCCTTCTAAAGGCCCTAAAAATACTGGCAAAGAATGGCATTACATCAGTCAGTGATGCCGGTGGCTATTGGCCTCAAGGCCATCACAATGCCTGGATCAGAGCTGAGAGCGAAGGATCTCTAACGGTTCGCGCTTCGAACGCCATGTACATTTATCCCGACATCGCATTGGACAAACAACTTGCTCAGTTGAAATCTCTATATAGCAATGACGCTAATGCCCTTGTACGTTTCAATCAGGCAAAAATCTATGTGGATGGCATCCTGTCACAAGCAACCGGGGCGCTGCTGAGCCCCTACTCTGCCGGTCTGAGATTGAGCAAAGACGAACAATATGGATTTCTGTATTTCGAAGAAAAAAAACTCAAACGAGCGGCAAAAGTATTGTCAGAATTGGGTTTTCAACTGCATTTTCATGTGACAGGCGATTATGGTGCCCGTTTGGCTTTGGATGCAATTGAAAATGCAACTCAAAAATCAGGTCCTCACCGCCTCACTCATCTTTATCTTGTCGATCAAAAAGATTTTGACCGATTTACTGAACTGGATGTTGTTGCAGATTTTCAATTGGCACCCAGTTCTCTTAGCTCTGATTATCTTTCATTCATCAAAACATTCATTGGCAAGCGGTCGAAAACAATGCTTCCGGCAGGTTCTATCCATGATGCGGGTGCCCTGGTGACACTGAGCAGTGACTGGGATGCGGATAAATTGTCGCCGCTGGTCAAGATCAAAACCGCGGTTGGTAGAAAAAACAATGGTGTACCAGACGTTGAAACGGCTATTCGAATGCTGACAATAAATCCCGCTCAAGCTCTGCAACAGGCGGATCGCACAGGTTCAATTGAAGTAGGCAAGTTCGCTGATCTGGTGGTGCTGGATAAAAACATCATGGAAATTCCATTGGAGCAAATTTCTGAAACCAAAGTTATTTCTACATTGTTTCAGGGATCGATTATTTATGATCCAATGAACCTATTTGAAAATGCACGATGACCAGAAACATGAGACTGGTTAGCCCAAACATTAATCTGCGGAAATCTCAATAATCCCGTTTTGGTGCGACATCCGATTTTTCATCAAAATTGAACTTTGCGATGCGTTTCGTGAGTAGATTGTCCCTATAAATTATGTTCATCTCATGCGAATTGCCGAAATCAGTAAAAACAATCCATATGTATCATTATTGAGGATAGACTAATCTCATGAACTGGAGTTCCGAATTTGCCATGCAGGGTGTTACCTTTCTTTCGAACCTCCTGTTATTTTCGACTGGCGTCATTATTCTGATTGCAATGGTAATTTATGTCATCGATATCAGCCAAACAGCGGATGCTGTGCGTCGGAACTATCCGGTGATCGGGCGTTTTCGTTCACTATTTAGCGAGCTTGGTGAGTTTTTCCGCCAGTACTTTTTCGCCATGGACCGCGAAGAAATGCCATTCAACCGGGCTGAGCGGGACTGGATTGACAAATCGTCCAAGGGGGCGGATAACACTATCGCTTTTGGCTCAACCAGAAACCTGACACCGGTGGGGACTTCGATTTTTGTCAATTGCCCCTATCCTGCCCTTGATGAGGATGCTGAAAAAGCACCTGGCGTGAAAATCGGCCCTTATTGCAAAAGGCCTTATCAAGCTCATTCTTTGATCAATATTTCCGGCATGAGTTTTGGCGCCATCTCCAAACCGGCAGTCCTGGCGCTGTCGCGCGGTGCTGCTCTGGGCAAGTGCTGGTATAATACCGGCGAAGGCGGTCTGTCTCCACACCACCTGGAAGGAGGCTGCGACATCGTCTTTCAGATGGGTACAGCCAAGTATGGGGTGCGCAATGATGATGGCAGTCTCAATGATGAAAAATTGCGCCAAGTGGCGGCGCATGAACAGGTGAAGATGTTTGAAATTAAGATGAGTCAGGGAGCCAAACCCGGTAAAGGTGGCATATTGCCTGGCACAAAAGTGACTGTGGAAATTGCCAGAATTCGAGGCATACCCGAAGGCCGTGCTTCTATTTCACCCAACCGACATCCTGAAATCGACAATAACAGCCAGTTACTGGATTTTATTGGACATGTTCGTGATGTCACCGGCAAACCGACTGGATTCAAAAGCGTTATTGGAGCTTATAGCTGGCTGGAAGAACTGTGCGAAGAAATCCATAAGCGTGGCATAAAATCCGCACCAGACTTCATTACTGTCGATTCTGGCGACGGCGGCACGGGCGCAGCCCCGATGCCGTTGATGGATAACGTTGGTTTGCCAATCAAGGAATCCTTGCCAATAGTGATCGACATCCTGACCCGTTTTGGTTTGAGGGAGCGAATAAAGGTCATCGCTTCCGGCAAATTGGTAACACCGGCGGAAATTGCCTGGGCATATTGTGCCGGTACCGATTTTGTTACTTCGGCTCGCGGTTTCATGTTTGCAATTGGTTGTATTCAAGCACTCAAATGCAATAAAAATACCTGCCCAACCGGCATCACAACCCACAACAAGCGCTTGCAGAAAGGGCTCGACCCAACAAACAAATCTGTAAGGGTGAAGAATTTTATTGAAAAAATTCACTATGGAACAAACTTGATAGCCCATTCATGTGGTGCACGACATCCCCGGGCTTTAAAGCGTTTTCATGTGCGAATAGTGCAGGCGAATGGCAAATCAACGCCAATGAATGAATTGTTTCCCAATAACGAGACGCTGCCTCAATATGCTCCAAAAGCATAATCCAAAGTCTATGAGTGGTTGGTCAAACAACATAACATTATGCTACGGGTCGGTAGAACAGACTGAACGTTTGCCCTGTTGGTCAAAACGGCCTCTTCAGCCTTGGTTTGGAGTATGTAGTCTTCATTCGAGTAAGGGGCTCCGGAACCCGAAACAGTTTCGATCAAAGGAATTTCAAAGATGTCTAATGGCGGCTTCATGCAGGTTTCTCGGACATTGGGGTGATGTCACGAACGGCTCCGTATTTTGATGGGTTAGCTACCAATTTTTGACGATTTGACTATCGGCAGTTCGGTGCCACTATTAATTTATCAGCATTTTATGCTACACTCCGTGCACCCAAAAAGTGGGCACCGGTTTTTGGATAAGTGTATGAACACAATATAGGTTTCATACCCACAACGCCATCCAATTGGGTGATTTGGGTATGAAAGTCGACCATTAGGACAAATTGGCAATTCTGAGTTTTTTTATTCGGCCTTGGCCTCTCCATCTAATTTGGTCTCTCCATCTAATTGAGCCACGTTGTCTATATGAACATAATTTAATTGCGCATACCGCCACGGAGTTGCGGACGCAATTGCCCCACTTACCAATAAAGATACAACTGCTCCGGCTATACCTGCATTGGTTGCAACCGAAACTTCTTTGTCATTGGCAGTTAATGAATTGACGCCAAATTTACCGTCAATATGACATTCAACCCGCAATGGAGAAGGACGCCCTCGGTTTGCAAACTTAGACCTTTGAGAAAACGTTGGGACTGTAATTTTGGCC
This sequence comes from Hyphomicrobiales bacterium, assembly GCA_024224595.1. Taxonomy (GTDB): domain Bacteria; phylum Pseudomonadota; class Alphaproteobacteria; order Rhizobiales; family Rhizobiaceae; genus JAAEMP01. Next base: position 497 of record JAAENI010000056.1, on the reverse strand, counting down.
GGGCTTACAAAACTCGCATAAATCTCTTCTGATTCCATAGTACATTTTGCACCCGCAACTTCCTGTTGTTCCTTCTGATAACCGGTATTAGTGCGCACAATAATTACAGTCTTCCCTGCGACTCGGCTCGTTGGAAAGGCTTCTTTGTAGGAAGCAATTGTGGGTTGGCTTTCAATTTGTATTGTTTTCACACATGCGCTTGGTATAAGCAAAATAACCAACACCCAGGCAATCGAAAATTGGCGCCTATGTTGCAATTTGCAAGTTATCATATTCGAATACTGCCCACTTTTTATCAAAACTCATATGCAAATTATGCTGTTTTATTTAGCGTGTAAAGAAAGAGTCCGGGAATTATTGTCAAGTCTGGTGTTTGAGGGTTATCAGTCATGCGGCAATCTGATTTGTTTTCACGGCCTCAATTCCGTCTTTGAATTTGACGCCGGTGATGACTTTGGCGAGGTAGTCAAAGCCGCGTAGCTTCCTCCAGTTTTCTT
>JAAENI010000055.1 GCA_024224595.1 Hyphomicrobiales bacterium | reverse complement strand
TGATGGCGTGCGGCTAATTCTTCCTGCTCGGTTTCGGCTCGCAGATTGACGGCGCCCAAACGCTCGCGTTCGCTTTTCAGTTTTTCAAGGGAGCGCTCTACCTGAGTGGAATCGGGTAAATTTTTGTCGTCGTCAAGCTCCGCCAGTTTTCTGGTATCGGCGGGTTGGCAGTTAAGTTCATCGACAATACGTTCTTCAAGTTCTGTCCGCCTGTCTCTGGCCGCATTGACCCGCTCTTCAGCACGACCGGAATTTTCTTTGGCGTCTGATAACGCAAGCAATGCCTGCTTAGCCTGCTGGTCCGCATCAGCGAGTTGGGTTTCTGTTCTGGCGAGATTGTCAGCGGCAATCTTGCGTTCAGCTTCGGCAGCTTCAATCTGATTGGCAAGAACCGCTCTTTGTTTTTCGACTTCGCCGGGTGTATCTTCAATTTCACCAAGTTCGCTGCGCGCCTCATCTCTGCGGCGTATCAACACGGCAATTTGTTTTTGAGCGCCCAGCATGCGCGATTTCCAGCTTTCACGCTCAGCTAAAATTGCCTGCAGACGTCGCCCTCTCGCTTCAGCCTCGCGCGACATGCCTTCGGATGCTGCTCGCGCTTCAGCCATTTTTGCCCGGTCCTCGGCAACTGTGAGACGAAGGCTATCCAGATCAATTTCCAACTGGGCCAGATCAAGAGAACTCTGTGATGCCCGCTCTGCTTCTTCAATTGCCGCGCTACATTCTTCAATCTCGCTCTTGAAACGCTTTTCCGCTTCCTCCAATACCAATCGCCGTGAAGCAAACTGTCCAACGGCACGTTCGGCGGTCGCCAGTTGTTCGCGCGTCTCAAGCAATTGTTTTTGCAATTCGCGCCAGGTGTCACGTGCTTGGCGTTCGGCAATTTGCGCCTGCTGGTTGCGGGTTTTCAGGCTGTTCAAACGCCCTTCCAGTTCCCGCAGTTTTTTTGTTGCCAGAATTGCTTCATGGTCAAGTTCTTCAAGCCGATTTTTTTGCGCAAGCTTTTGAGCAGCCGCAGTCGGGGCATCGGCACTTGCAACATAACCGTCCCAGCGCCAGATTTGGCCCTTTTTGGTCGTCAATACCTGTCCGGGCAGCAAATATTTGTGTAACTCGTTTCCCTGAGCTTCATCCACAACACCCACTTGCGCCAATCTTCGGCTAAGTTCAAGTGGGGCTTTCACAAAATTTGACAGAGATTTAATTTGCGAGGGTAAGGGTGCATCACCGCTACCGGGCTGCAACAAGTGCCAAAATGCGGGTGCAGACGCATCAGTTGAGAGATCAAGATCCTCACCCAAAGCCGCTCCCAGCGCTACTTCATAACCCGATTCAACTTTAATATTGTCGATCACCGCAGGAAACAAATCCTGTCCACCGACATTGATGATTTTTGCCAACGTTCGTGCTTCTGTTTCAATGCGATCCAGTTCACTTTGGGCCGCGGCAACGGGAGCGCGTGCTTCGTGTTCTGCAGCTAGCGAATTCTGACTATAGGCCTCGGCATCGTTGACATTCAGTTCGGCTTTTGCGCTTTGCTCTTCCAGATCGCTCACTTTGTCCTGAAAACTGCCCGGCCCAGGAAGTTCCGCAATCTGCCCTAATATCTGCTGCAATTGTTCATTTGATTTCAACGCCCCGTTACTAAGGCGAAAATTGCGATCAGAAAGATTTTTTAGATTCGTAGTGATCTGGCGTTTTTTTGCAGATTCTTCGGCCAGTTTAGCCGTTAATTCACTAAATTCCCCCTCGCTCTCGCCTAGTTTTTTTGAAGCTCTGCTCAATTCATTTTTTATGTTTTCTTCAGTATTCTGGATGTTTTGGCTCTGTTGCGACAATTCTGCTTCTTCTTTATCCAGCCTGGAGAGCATGGCTGAATGATCCTGACCTGCCTGCTGTTCACGGTCGATATCATTTTGAAGTTGCTCACTTCGCTGCTCAAGTTCGACTTTGCGCCTGGCAATACGCGCCATATCTTCTTCAATCTGTTTTCGGGCAATCACGTGGCGTTGCAGGGCTGCAGCTTTGCCCGCTTCCTCATCTCGAAGTTGTGGAAGCTTGTGTGCAATTATTGCCTGATCTTTGGCGGTTTTTGCCTGCAATTGAGCACATTCACCGACACGCGATACGCTCTCATTATGGTTGGAAGTGGCAGTTGCTTCGGCTTCTTTTGCGAAAGTCCATCTCAGATAAAACAACAGGCTTTCAGTTTTTCTGATATTCGCTGAAACATTGCGATATCGATTTGCCTGTCGGGCCTGTCTTTTGAGACTTTCAAGCTGGGCCTCCAACTGAGCGATAACATCTTCCAGCCGTTCCAGATTTTGGTCTGCTGCACGCAGTCTCAGTTCAGCCTCATGACGGCGCGAGTGCAGACCGGAAATGCCTGCGGCTTCTTCCAACAAGGCGCGCCTTGCTGTCGGTTTTGCCGATATCAATTCACCTATTCTGCCTTGCCCAACCATCGAAGGTGAGCGCGCTCCGGTTGAAGCATCGGCAAACAATAACTGAACGTCCTTTGCCCTGACATCTTTGCCATTGATGCGATACACAGAACCCGCCTCACGCTCAATACGACGGGAGACCTGTAACTCATCATCATGGTTGAAGGCGGCAGGAGCTGTTCTGGACGAATTATCAAGAAACAGCGTCACTTCCGCAGTATTTCTGGAAGGTCTGGTGCCGGATCCGGAAAATATGACGTCATCCATTCCCGATGCACGCATATTCTTATAGGAATTTTCACCCATTGCCCAGCGCATAGCTTCGACAAGGTTAGACTTGCCACAACCGTTGGGTCCGACAATTCCGGTCAATCCGGTTTTGATAAAAAATTCCGAGGGCTCAACAAACGACTTGAAGCCAAGGAGTCGCAATTTGGAAAATATCATTTTCCACCTCGCACCATATCGGGGAATATGCACCCGATATCACCATTAAGGCAAGAAGCCGGATACAGATTATCCTGAATGCAGATTACTGCAACCTCACATCGCATCGTCAATGAGCTTGGAGAATTTTTCAACTGATTCGATTCCTACCTGTTTCTTACCATTAATGAAAAATGTTGGCGTGCCGGTAACACCATAATCGTCCGCTGCCTTGTTTCTAACTGCCAGCACAGTGTTCATAACTTCCTGATTTTTCAAGCAGGCGTTGAAAGACTCCTGTGTAAAACCGGCCAGTTTTGCAATATTTAGCAGAATCGGGATTGGTTTTTCAGCCCTTGCCCATTGTGCCTGTTGCTTGAAGAGCACATCAATCATCGGGAAATACTTGTCATCATCGGCACATCTTGCCAGCATAAAAGCGGCAATTGCCCGTAAATCCCTAACTGATACCGGGAATTCGCGAAAAACCAGCTTGGCTTTTCCGGTTTCAATATAGTTTTTCTTGATATCAGGAAAAATGGTGGCGTGAAATGATGCGCAATGGCCGCAGGTCATTGAGGCATATTCGATGATAGTTACTGGTGCATCTTTTGAGCCCATGATGTTATCATCAGGTGTCATTGTCATCAAGTCAGACAAATCTTCCGCACTGGCTTGGGTGACAGTCAAATCAGGAAACAACAAGGCACTGCCAGATGCGGTTAACAATCCCGCGGTCGACAGTAGTTTCAAGCTGGTACGGCGATCAAAATTCATTAGATTCATATCCTGTAGGTTAATTCTGCATTTCCAAAAAAATCGATGCTGGATGGATTATTTCAATCAATACAACAACTTTATCCCCGTCCGAAAGTGGACAAAATGGCACTGTGTTACAATTCTTTGTTATCAGTTTTGATAATTGGGTCCTTGTACAATTAACTGATAACAAATTAAAGCTGAATGATAACTGAACGGCCTATATTGCCTTTAATCAGCCAAAACTTCTCATTTTTTACTGATCGCGTTACTCATCACACCTTGACCGAGTTTTTCAAGCTTTTGTTTCAAATCCGGATCTGAAATATGGTCAAGAATTGCATTCAGGCGTTTTTTCCTGTTTTCATCCAATTGCACGGGTATATTCTGCGGATCATGGCTTTTTCGCAACCGCAGCTTTTGCACCGGCTTTTGCACAATTTTCAATTTCGCTATGGCAGCGAATCCAAAAAAAACATTTACACGTTCACATATTCGAGACAAATCATGCTGAAAATACAATGCCCTTGAACTATCACAGGCGACGACCAGTATGCCGGGTTTAAAAGGGTCATCCTCATGGGCCCGGTTCGGCCAGTTAATTTTCTGCGGGCGGGTAAAATCACAGTAGTCATCACCGACAAGTTCAGGCCAGGCATTTAGCAGATCAATCGTCATACCGGATCGACGAGACAAGACCGGCTCGATGATTTTGCCAACAAATTCACTGACCTTTCTTGCAGGAGGTCGTTTCCGTGGCGTTTTTTTTGCAGATGTATACATTGACGAGATTCGTTTGTTGTGGCCCAACACAGTATTAAAAAACCTTTGAAGCAATTCTTGAATACCCTCTCTGCATCTAACAGTAAAGCCATCCCGCAGATTGTGGATTGGTATAATGTATACGCACGGGTATTGCATGGCGAGATGCTCCAATAAACTCACAACCTCACTTTCTTCCCGATCCCTATTTTGTCTGGCTATCAGAAATCATGCTACAGCAGACACAAGTCGTGATCGTGCAAGCCTATTTCCAAAATTTATCAACCTCTGGCCAACACTGAAAGATCTGGCAAGCTCAGAACTTGAAGATGTTTTGAAAGCCTGGACTGGCCTCGGCTATTACTCAAGAGCGCGCAATCTTAGGAAGTGTGCGGATATCGTTTATCTGGAATATCGCAGCAGGTTTCCCGATGATGTTGAATCGATAATAAACAGCCAAGTATCGGAGAATATACATCTGCGGCAATATCAACCATTACATTTGGAAAACCGATTGCAGTGGTTGATGGCAATGTCGAACGGGTAATATCGCGTATTCACGCAATCTCCACACCGGTTTTAAATGCAAAAAGGGAATTTATGGAACTCACTGTCCTGCTGGTCCCAAATGATCGTCCCGGAGATTTTGCTCAGACACTTATGGATCTGGGGGCGAACATATGTACTCCCAAAAGCCCTTCATGTGATCGCTGTCACTGACGGGCAATTTGCAAGACTCATCTTCAATATGATCCGGTCGATTTTCCAATCAAAATGCCTGGAAAGAAACATCCCAACCAGAAAGGGTGCTGCTTTTGTTGCCATGACCAAACAGGATGAAATCCTATTACGCAACAGACCCGGCAGGAGAATGCTGGCTGGCATGAGTGAGGTGCATCAACACATTGGCCATCACAGCAAGATGGAAAAACTGACATCGACGCAGCGCCGTTTTCAGGCGGCTGGCTGACTGCGGGACAGGTAACACATCATTTCACTCATTTTCATCTTGAAATGAGAATTTACTATTGCCTGCTCAATAATCGTGCAAAGGTGGACGGCTGGTAGGTTAAAAAAAATTGTGATGAGCGGGGCGCTGCCAAATCTGATGAAAAAGCACTTGCGCTGGCTTTGGAAAAAATTGAGAATAATCAATGAGTGCAGAAATCAAGCATGTGGTGTTTGACATCGGCAATGTGCTGATCAATTGGGATCCTGAGTTAGCCTATCTTGAACAGATACCCGATCCGGGAGAACGGACCTGGTTTCTAGAAAATATCTGCAATATGGCCTGGAATCTTGAACAGGATCGTGGGCGCAATTGGATCGATGCGGAAGATTTGTTAATCAGAGAATTCCCTGATCATGAAGAAAATATCCGTACCTATCGTAAAAACTGGCCAATGATGATTTATAGCGGGATCGACGAAAGTGTTGAAATCCTAAAATCATTATTGGCCAACAATCATGACGTGACAATGCTGACCAATTTTGCCTCCGATACACTCGAAATCGCCAGGGCAAAGTATGATTTCCTTAATCTGTCGCGGGGCGTTACAGTTTCCGGTGAAGTTAAACTGATCAAACCGGATGTGGAAATATTTCTGCACCATGCCAGAACCTTTAACCTGACGCCGGCAAATACGTTGTTTATTGATGACAGTGAAAAAAATGTCGCAGGAGCAAAAAAGGCCGGTTGGAACTCAGTTCAGTTCCTGAATGCAAAAACGCTCAAGGTGGACCTTGAGCGTTTTCACGTTGACCATTAGCTGGAGGACTATAGGTTTAATTCGTTAAGTTCAGGCTCCGGCATTGAGCACTGTCTCGCGATAGGTTTTGCGCAAAGCGTCTATCGGCAGCCAGTTTCCGTCTTGCTCAAAGTGCCAGAATGTCCACCCGTTGCAGGCATCAAGCGTCTGGACCATTGCGCCCATTTTGTGAATAGAAGCAGACTCGT
>JAAENI010000054.1 GCA_024224595.1 Hyphomicrobiales bacterium | reverse complement strand
TGTTGCCAGACATTCAAAAAATGCTGTGTTTGCTCGTTAGTTGTCTGATGGCCGATTGACAGGCGTAAAGTGCATTCGGCCAATTCCGGTTCAACACCCATCGCACTCAAAACATGAGACTGGTTCACCCGACCAGATGAACAGGCAGAGCCGGATGAAACGGAAATGCCTTCCAAATCCAGGGCGATCAGAGCCGTTTCAGCCTTAATACCATCAACAGCAAAACAACTTGTATTATCCAATCGGAACTGCGAACCACCAAAAAAAACCGGCAATGGAACCTTGTTACTTTGGCCCCGCGATAATTCTTCAAGATCAAATTCCATGCGATCACGCATTAAACCGATATGGTGACGCTCTCCCAAATCGGCTATTACCTTTGTAACAGCCGCGCCAAACCCGGCGATCGCGACAACGTTTTCAGTGCCCGCTCTGCTCAGGTTTTCCTGACCACCGCCCCTGATCAAAGGATACGGTGCCAAATCCTTATCCATGCGAATAATTGCACCAATACCTTTGGGGCCACCTATTTTGTGTGCAGAAATAAGCACAAAATGAGCGCCGAGATCAGAAAATTTCACTGGATATTTTCCAAATGCCTGCACTGCATCAACACACAAATATCCACGATTTGCTTTGACGATTTCTCCAGCCTCGCGAACCGGTTGAATAACACCGGTTTCATTGTTGGCCAACATCAAAGCGACAAGCGGTGCCCCGATGCTGTGATCATGCTGTGCCAGAACGTTTTCAAGTTCCACAAGGTCAACAACGCCGCTTTCATCAACGCCGAATTTGGTGATCTGATCTGGTCCAAAACGGCCGCCAGCAAGGACACATGGATGTTCAATTGAACTGATGTATAAATGAGAAACGGCAATATTCGTAGATCCGAAACGAATCCTGGTTCCCAGTACGGTTTGCGCTGCTTCCGTCGCACCACTGGTAAAAATAATCTGATTGGCTTCAACATTGGCAACGTCAGCCAGATTTTGCCTTGAATCCTCAATTGTTTTACGCGCTTTTCTGCCTTCACGATGCACCGAAGAGGGATTACCAACCTGGTCCATTGCCGCAAGCATGGCGATTTTTGCTTCGTCAAGGAGCGGCGCGCTTGCATTATGATCGAGATAAGACTGCATTTTACGTCGTTGGGTTCCAGAAACGTGTTTCGGCCTGATTATTCATCATATTTCCAGATAAAGAGATGAATTTACTTGAATTTTTAGTGTGCAATTGTCTATGAAGAGCGCTTGACATTCAGTTTGACCAATAGCTTGGCAATTAAGGAGCCGCACTCACCCTTGTTTTGAACTGTTCTAAAGTAGTCATAGAAAGACAAATTCATCAGGTCAAGATAAAACTTGATAAAAATAGTCTATTTTTGTGGGTGAGGCAGGTTCTACTGCCAAATCAGGAGATAATGTGCCAGAAGTAATTTTTAACGGACCATCAGGTCGACTGGAAGGGCGTTACCAGCCAGCCGACGACAAGAATGCACCAATTGCAATGATATTGCACCCTCATCCCAAATTTGGCGGAACCATGAGCAATCAGATCGTCTACGATCTGTTTTATATGTTTCGTGAACGCGGGTTTACCACATTCAGGTTCAATTTTCGAGGCGTTGGTCGTTCCCAGGGTAATTTTGATCATGGTCATGGTGAACTATCAGATGCTGCCGCAGCTTTGGATTGGGTCCAAAGTCTGCATCCCGATTCGCGTGGTTGTTGGATTGCCGGATTTTCTTTTGGCGCGTGGATTGGAATGCAACTGTTGATGCGCCGTCCGGAAATAGAGGGCTTTATGTCTCTTGCTCCTCAACCCAATATTTATGATTTTTCATTCTTGGCACCATGCCCGTCTTCTGGCCTAATTATTCATGGCGAGGAAGACAAGGTCACGCCAGGCGAACATGTTCAGGAACTGGTTGACAAACTCAGTACTCAAAAAGGTATTAAAATCACACACATCACAATGGACGGGGCCAATCATTTTTTCACCGACCAGATTGATGAATTGCTAGAGGAATGCGCCACCTATCTTGATAAACGTCTCGGACTAATTGAAGGCGGCATCGAAGAAACCATGCTGCTAAGATAGTCATCACAGTTTGCAATCTACTCCTCAGGCCATTTTGGTACTGGTCTGTGCATTGCTTGGCAGTACGGAAACCCCTCCTGGTACAGGATAGTTGCAACCGGTTGTCATTGGGTAGGTCAGTGGCTCACCGAGTTTTGACCGTATCGCCAGATAAGCAAATGCTTCTGCTTCCATGGCTGCCGAACTTAACGCTGCATCATCTGCTGTAATTACCCGGGTTCCCTTTTGTTGGGCTAAAACACGAAGATCATCCATAATTACCGGGTTCAATGTGCCTCCGCCACAGACAATGATCAAGAAAGGCAGGGTTGGTAACTGATTGATCGAACCAATGACTGTCAGTGCGGTCAAGCGGGCCAGACTTCTTGCCCCGTCAGCGGTTGAAATATCGCAGTCCACTAATGGTTCGAAATCCTTGCGATCGAGAGATTTTGGTATTGATTGGGAAAAATGTGGATGCATTAAATAACGCGAACATATCTCATCGACCACCTCGCCTTCATTGGCAATTGCGCCGCCTTCATCAAAATCCATCCCAATTCTTTTGTATATCCATTGGTCAATCAGGCAGTTTCCGGGCCCACAGTCAAAAGCAACCAATTGGTCATCTCTGCCAACATAGGTAATATTTGAGATGCCGCCAATATTAACAAAAGCAACAGCATTTTCATCCGCAAATTGAGCAGAAATACCATTTGACAAGGCGGCATGATATACGGGCACTAGGGGTGCCCCCTGGCCTCCATGTTCCATATCATTTGCGCGAAAATCGTAGATTACCTCGATTCCCGTCTGATCAGCCAATTTTTGTCCGTCGCCCAATTGGATTGTCAGTGCTTGTGCTGGATTATGTAACACCGTTTGACCGTGAAATCCTATCATATCAATCTCACCTGGTTTAATCTGATTGGTAACAAGAAAGTCCCTCACGGCCTGATAGTGCAAGTCGGTTAGCTCATTTTCGAGGTCAGTCAATCTACCCGGGCGCTGGAGCCTGTTTTCAATCGAATTGGCAAGTGTCAGGCCCTCTTCCAACCGCTGGCGAGTATCATTTTGATAAGCAACAAAATTATTTGGTCCGCGTTGCACCAAATTTTTCCCATCGCTTCGAACAATTGCAAGATCGATTCCATCCATGCTTGTCCCACTCATTAGTCCCAATGCGGTAAATATTTTCATTTGAATACCGTGCGTTATTCACAATAAGCTGTTAGAGGAAGTCAGCATTGTGAAATATCCATCATATCAGGAACTAGTGAATATGTCAGCCTATCGGTCCGATTTCTTAAACACGTTGAATGAACGCGGTTTCATACACCAATTGTCAGATGCTAGGGGGCTTGATGCCCTGTTTATGACGGAGACGGTTAGCGCCTATATCGGTTTTGATTGTACGGCACCTTCCTTGCATGCGGGTAGTTTGGTGCAAATCATGCTTTTGTACTGGCTGCAGCAAACCGGGCATCGGCCTATTGCTTTGATGGGTGGTGGCACTTCAATGATTGGTGACCCGTCTGGAAAGGATGAAAGCCGCAATATGCTGAATATTGAAGATATTGAGCAAAACAAGGCCGGTATTCGCAAGGTGTTTTCAAAATTCCTGGATTTTGGTGATGGCTCAGGTGATGCGGTTATGCCGGATAATGCTGAATGGCTGTTGAATCTGAATTATGTGGAGTTTTTGCGTGATTATGGAAAGAATTTTTCTGTCAATCAGATGCTTGCTCGTGATTCAGTTAAGAATCGTCTCGGCCGAGAACAGCATTTGTCTTTTCTCGAATTCAATTACATGATTTTTCAAGCCTATGATTTTGTCGAGTTGAACAAACGTTATAATTGTCGACTTCAACTCGGTGGTTCTGATCAGTGGGGCAATATTGTTTCCGGTATTGATCTTGGAAGGCGCAGTGGCACAGAACAGTTATATGCTATCACGACCCCTTTGCTGGCCTCATCATCTGGTGCCAAAATGGGCAAAACCGCAGAAGGAGCGGTTTGGCTTGAGGAAGATATGTTGTCGGCATATGATTACTGGCAATACTGGCGCAATTGTGAAGATGCGGATACCGTTCGTTTTTTGAAACTATTCACTTCCCTGTCCCTGGAAGAAATAGCCCGATTGGAAGCGCTGGGCGGATCAGAAATAAATGAGGTCAAAAAAATACTGGCTACCCAGGCCACAGCAATGGTTCATGGACAGGAAGCAGCCGATAATGCAGCTGAAACAGCGCGAAAAACATTCGAAGAAGGTACTCTTGCAGCAACATTGCCTTTGATAAAAATCTCAAGAGATCGGTTGAAAGCGGGTGTAGGAGTATTGACTTTAATTGTGGAAGCAGGTTTAGCAAAATCCAATGGTGAAGCGCGCAGACATATCAAGGGTGGTGCAATCAGGATCAATGATCTCTCTATCAGCGATGATAGCACAGTCGTGGATCAATCATATATTGATGGTGAGGGAATGATCAAACTCTCGATGGGCAAGAAACGTCACATTGTGGTATTGCCCCAATAACACAGTGTGCAGTTTACGGAACCCAAAAAGAAACCAATTCCCTTTGTTGATGAAATTCGATAATTTCCTGCGGAGGCTAAGCAGTGTCTTCTATAGTTGGGATCAGCCGACGGAGATCGGAAACAAATCACTAACCAAGGTGCTAATTGCGGTTCGATCAAGGGAGCCGGGCAAGATTAGTAACGCGAAAGATGAGCTGTTTTGAGCAGTCGCTAGAACAGATTCGATGAAATATGAACCGTTTGATGCACCAGGGCGCAGATTTCGCCTTGCATATAAACAATTTCGTTTCTGTCAAACGATTCATATTTCATCGAAACTGCTCTAGCAGTTTGTCTGGTTTGCATTAATCTGCCCACTGAATAATAGATGCGTCATTATTCATGCAACCAGTTTTGATAACCGCTTGCAGTTGTGAGCCAGGGCGATCAGCGTCCA
>JAAENI010000053.1 GCA_024224595.1 Hyphomicrobiales bacterium | reverse complement strand
TGACTTGATTTGCAACAAAATGAGAATTCGCCCCTTTCAGCTTTGTGACCCAGGCCCTTTTATATTGGCACCATTTGTAAATGAGTTGGGAGCGGTTATCGCATTGTTGACGTCGATGGTGCGCGTTTCATTGTCGATCAGCCAAAATCCCTCGTGCGTAGTCTCCAAATACCAGCATCCAGTCGAATTGGCGTTCGAATCTGACATTGATCCACCGGTTGTGGATAGTCGATGCGTCGGAATCGGTTATTGTCTCCAACGTTTTATTCGGGATGTCAACCATCTCCGGCCAATCCTCGCGCACGGCAAAACGCTGTCCGGCCGGGCTGTCATCATAAATCGCCGCGACTTTCAAATTGGTCATGGCATGCTGGCTGACTAAGTAGGAAGCTGGACCCTGGGAACCGATATCGGCATCTGCGCGGCCGGTCGATACGGCCCTTAGAGCGTAAAGCGGCCTGGCATACCAGAAAGTTTCGATACCGGAAAATTCTTTGGCAATCTGCTCATGGCTGGCATAGCCTCTTACCAGTGCAATCTTCTCCCCTTCGATGTCCTAGCGGCTTTTTATTCTGGCGTTGTCATTGCGGGTAAATATAACCAAGGGGGTTGGAATATAGATCTGAGAAAAATTTAAAAATTTCTCCCTGTCAGGTGTCTTGCGGACAGTTGCAATCACGTCAATCGTCCCCTGCCGGGCTCCGTCTAGAACTTCCTGCCATGACAGGCCGGGCACCATTCTCATATTGATTCCCAGTTGTTCATTTAAGATCTGAACAAAATTAGCGGAAACGCCTGAAATGACCCCGCTGGTAACGATGAAACATGCGGTATTTCACCCGCTGAATTTCATCCATAAATGATTTTATCAAGCCCTTTTCAGCCGATTCAATTAAACCGGCATAGCTGTCAAATTCAATCACTTCCATTTCCGGATGGCGTCTACCGAGGTAATCAGCCTGAAAACTGGCTCGAATAACGCCAACCTTCTGACCGGCCAGGGCTTCTATGGATGAAATATCGCTATGCTGCGGAAGATAGAACAGTGCAGATTCGACTTCATAAATCTGCTTTGAAAAGTGCATCCACAGCGAGCGTTCGGCTGTGTGAAACAGGCCGGAATG
>JAAENI010000052.1 GCA_024224595.1 Hyphomicrobiales bacterium | reverse complement strand
TGGCGCAAAGGGGAAGGTATACCTGCAACAGCTAACTTCGAAATGACCATATCTAAAAAACAAACAAAGATAAATAATCTGACACTAAGTGGCCCTGGATTTGGTTTGAGTGGTGATATGATCATTGACAAAGGTGGGCTACGTTCCGCGAATTTTCCCAAAATCTCGCTTAATAAAAACGATCAACTGACTGTTCGCATTCGTCGCAGCAATGCTGATGTTTATACCATTACTGCTAACGGCAAATATCTTGATAGTCGGGTGTTAATCAACAAGTTATTCCATACTACTTTGACTGATGAAGAGCAAAATGAGTCAAATAATGTTAATTTTGATCTGTCTGTGAATATTCAAAAGGTTAAGGGTTTTGGCGGGCGAGAAGCTGACAATCTAATCCTTCACTATAACGTTAAAGATGGCTGGCTTGAGACACTCAATCTGAATACGCATTTTGCCAATTCCCAGCGTGCTACAATTAGAGCCGAGACAAAAGACAGCATTACCAGCTTCAAAATAAATTCACAAAATGCTGGCACAGCTTTGTCGTTTTTAAATTTATATACTCATATGATCAATGGAAAATTGGTCGCTGATCTGAAACGTAAGCGAAAAGAGCCGTTTTTGGGTGATGTCATAGTTGAAGATTTTGTTGTAGTTGATGAGCCAAGATTAAAAAAGCTGGTATCTAACAAACAATTGGATGATATTGACCGTGATGGCCGTCTGAAATCAGAATTTGGCAAAATTCAAACCAACCGTGTTCGTTTCCCAAATGCTACCGCCAAAATCGAAAAAGGCGAGGGGTATTTGAAAATGGATGGCTCGCTTACGGGCATTCAAATTGGCCTGACTTATAATGGTACATTGTTCGACAGCAAAAACCGGATGAACGTGAGCGGCACTTTTATGCCAGCATTTGGCATTTCCAGAATTGTGTCTGCAATACCATTCGTCGGTCAAATCCTGTCAAATGGTAAAGACAGTGGGCTGATTGGCATCACCTATAACCTTCACGGGCCCTCAGCATCGCCCAGAATTCAACTCAATCCATTATCGATTGTGGCGCCTGGTATTTTCAAAAAAGTTTTTGAAATACGAGCCGAAAATTAGAGTGACCGGAGTCTTTCCGGTCTGGAGTGTGTCGCATTTAATAGACCGCTTCTTGTTTACACGGAATCATTTGACCGTTTATTCACGTTTACTGGCAAGGCATGTCCTGTGCAGTGATCTGGATGAACACAATCAAGGTCCAACGCTGTCCGGTAAATTCCAAGTACAGGGATTCGCCAATATCTAGCAGTCTGTCGGACTTGCACAATCACTGTTAACAAAACTGGATATTGGTCCGAGTTTTCGCTCATTTTAGTTAAATATTCCCGATATTCGCCTCAAATGATCGAAATATCGACCTCAAATCCAGTTCTGTTCTCAATAACTGCTCAAGTCCGACAGCCTGCTAGCAGTGTGTTTTCGTCACAACGAATCATTCAAGCATTTCCTTGACGGTTGTCGCCAGTTGTTTCAATGAATAAGGTTTGGGCAGGAAACCAAAATTACCCTGCTCTTCCTCAGGCAGGTTTTTTGAAAATGCTTCTTCCGCATATCCCGACATGAATACAAATTTCAGGGACGGGTGGCTTTTGCGAATTTCGGTCAGCAAAGTCGGGCCATCCATTTCTGGCATGACAACATCTGAAACGACCAGATCAACCTCACCATCCAGATCCGCCATCACTTCCAGCGCTTCCGCACCGTTTATCGCCTCATGAACTTCGTATCCTCGCGAAGACAGGGCCCGGGAAGCAAAGGCGCGAACTGCATCTTCGTCTTCCACCAGCAAGATCCTGGCATTCCCGGAAAGATCAAGATTTTTATTCTTTGATATTGGCGCGGCAATGTCAGTCGCTTTATCCTCAACCACCGGAATATGGCGGGGCAGAAATACTCGAAATGTACTGCCCTTCCCTTCTTCGCTTTCCAGATAAACGAACCCGCCAGTTTGTTTTATGATTCCATAGACCGTCGAAAGCCCCAATCCCGTGCCCTTACCAACATCCTTAGTGGTATAAAACGGTTCAAATATTTTCGACTGGACAGCGCTCGACATACCGATGCCCTCATCAATGATCTCCAGAACGACATAATCAGCAGGTATCAATTCACGATAATTAAACCGTTTCTCGCAATCAAGTTCGAGCAAATTGGAAGTGGCAATCTTCAAATTGCCACCATCTGGCATCGCGTCACGCGCGTTCACACACAAATTGACAATAACTTGTTCAAATTGAGAAATATCGGCCTTGATCGGCCACAAATCGCGACCGTAGATAACGTCCAGATTGACTTTTTCACCAAGCAAACGATCTAGCAAAATGCGTAAATCAGATAATACATCGGGCAATTGCAACACCTGCGGGCGTAGCGTCTGGCGTCTGGAAAACGCCAGCAACTGGCGCACCAGACTGGCCGCCCGATTGGCGTTCTGTTTGATATTCATGATGTCCTGGAATGCAGGGTCCGAAGGACGATGATTGACAAGAAGCAAATCAGAAAATCCTATGATTGCTGTCAGAACATTGTTGAAATCATGAGCAACGCCACCTGCCAATTGACCCACAGCCTGCATTTTTTGACCCTGGGCAAATTGCTGCTCAAGTATCCGTTGATCAGTTGTATCCATCGAGATCG
>JAAENI010000051.1 GCA_024224595.1 Hyphomicrobiales bacterium | reverse complement strand
GTGACAGTTAGGTGCTACGTACCAGATTCTCTGACTTCAGGAGGCTTAATATAGCTGACTCTGTAAAATGCTGCCAGTAGCACAGAATGCAACCGGCAGCGTCGTTGAGTTTATTTACTTTGGATTGATGCAGTCTTTAAGGATTTTCACGGCATCAAGGAAGCCGCAATGTGCTACCGTAATGACCAAATCAATCGGATTGAAGTTTTTTTTGCAGTCAAAGCATCTGGCCAGATTGGTTTGATGATTGGTGGCCGTATGAAAGTTGTAGCACAACGGGCATCGGAACCTGAGTATTTCGTGGTCGCTACGCACCTCAAGGGTCAATAAATCGACAATGACCTCATCGATGGGGATTTGATTTCTCAGCATTCGAAGAAAATCTGCAGTGTAATGTTTTGACATTGTGCCTCCTTTTATGGAAGTGCAAATTCAGCCATTGTTTCATTTACCAATGCTTCGGTTATTATTTTTAGTCCACGGGCAGCGGCATTGATCAGGCAAGCGGTAGCGACATTGTTGACCTGACGCGGCACACCGCCGGTATAGTCATGGATCAGGTCTTTGGCTTCGGTCTCAAAG
>JAAENI010000050.1 GCA_024224595.1 Hyphomicrobiales bacterium | reverse complement strand
TTCCATCTCTACATTGTCACCAGGCATTACCATTTCAGTTCCCTCTGGCAAAGAACAAACACCCGTCACATCAGTTGTACGGAAATAGAACTGTGGGCGATAGTTTGTAAAGAATGGTGTATGACGACCACCCTCTTCCTTATTCAGAATATAGGCTTCAGCAACGAATTTTGTGTGTGGCTTAACCGAACCAGGCTTACAAAGAACCTGACCGCGTTCAACACCTTCACGATCGATACCACGAAGCAATACACCAACATTGTCACCTGCTTCACCACGGTCAAGCAACTTGCGGAACATTTCAACACCGGTACACGTGGTTTTCTTTGTATCGCGGATACCGATAATTTCAATTTCATCACCAACATTAACAACGCCACGCTCAATACGGCCGGTTACAACAGTACCACGACCGGAAATTGAGAAAACATCCTCAATTGGCATCAGGAATGGCTGGTCTATCGGGCGTTCAGGCTGAGGAATAAATGCGTCGACAGCTTCCATTAGTTCGCGAATAGCATTTTCACCAATATCCGGGGTATTACCCTCCATTGCTGCAAGCGCAGAGCCTTTGACTATGGGCGTGTCATCACCCGGGAATTCATAGGTATCAAGAAGTTCACGAACTTCCATCTCAACCAATTCAAGCAATTCTTCATCATCAACCTGATCAACCTTGTTCAGGAAAACAACGATTGCCGGAACGCCAACCTGACGAGCGAGAAGGATATGTTCACGAGTCTGTGGCATTGGGCCATCTGCTGCAGAACAAACCAAAATTGCGCCATCCATCTGAGCAGCACCAGTAATCATGTTTTTCACATAGTCGGCATGACCGGGGCAATCAACGTGTGCATAGTGACGATTTTCCGTCTCATACTCCACATGCGCAGTCGAAATCGTAATACCACGTGCTTTTTCTTCCGGCGCACCATCAATTTCGTCATAGGCTTTAAAATCGCCAAAATATTTGGTGATCGCTGCCGTCAAAGTTGTTTTTCCATGGTCAACGTGGCCGATTGTGCCGATGTTGCAATGGGGTTTATTACGTTCAAACTTTTCTTTTGCCATTTTGGCTCTCCATCAGTTTGTGAGATTATTATCACAAGGCGTTGAATTTACTAACTATATTAACCTACATACTTCGCTTGCACTTCTTCAGAAACCGCTTGCGGAACCTGTTCGTAGTGATCGAACTGCATAGTGAATTGGGCACGTCCCTGAGACATGGAACGCAGGTTGCTGACATAGCCGAACATGTTGGCTAGCGGAACCTGCGCATTAATGACATTTGATACTCCACGTGCCTCCGTACCGGAAACCTGACCACGTCGTGAATTCAGATCACCAATAATGTCACCCATATACTGTTCCGGCGTAACAACTTCAACCTTCATCATTGGTTCAAGCAACTTTGCTCCAAGTTGATTCTTATTTTCGCGGAAACATGCACGAGCAGCTATTTCAAATGCTAGTACACTGGAGTCAACATCATGGTAAGCACCATCAGTCAATGTAGCCTTGACACCCAGCATTGGGAAACCTGCAACCGGCCCCGAAGACATAACACTTTCAATACCCTTTTGCACACCAGGGATATATTCCTTTGGAACATTACCGCCTACAACCGTACTGACAAATTCAAACTCTTCAGATTCAGTATTAGGCTCAAAAGTAATTTTAACCCTCGCAAACTGACCGGAACCACCAGATTGCTTCTTATGCGTATAATCAGCATCATAGGTTTTTGTAATAGTTTCACGATATGCCACCTGAGGTGCGCCAATATTGGCTTCAACGCCAAATTCACGCTTCATACGATCAACCAGAATATCCAGATGCAATTCACCCATACCAGCAATAATTGTCTGTCCGGATTCTTCATCTGACTTAACCCGAAAAGATGGATCTTCTGCAGCCAAACGATGTAGCGCAGTACCCATTTTTTCCTGATCAACTTTGGTTTTGGGCTCGATGGCAATCTCAATAACCGGCTCTGGAAAAACCATACGCTCCAAAACAACCGGCTTCAAAGAATCACACAATGTGTCACCCGTAGTGGTAGCCTTCAAACCGGCAATCGCTACAATATCACCTGCAAAGGCTTCTTTGATATCTTCGCGATCATTTGAGTGCATCAAAAGCATCCGCCCAACACGTTCTTTTTTTTCTTTTACAGAATTGAGAACTGTATCACCGGTTTCAAGCTTGCCTGAATAAATACGGCAAAAAGTCAATGAACCAACAAACGGATCGTTCATGATCTTGAATGCAAGAATACCAAGCGATTCATCATCTGACGCCCTACGGGTGATCGCTTCATCAGTCCTGGAATCAACACCATTAACGGCGGGAATTTCGACCGGACTGGGAAGAAAATCCACAACCGCATCAAGCAATGGCTGAACACCTTTGTTTTTGAAAGCAGTCCCACAAAGAATTGGGAAGAAATCAACACCAATCGTACCTTTTCGGATCAAAGCGCGAAGTTCTTCAGATGTAGGCTCAGTGCCATCAAGATAAGACTCCATTGCAGCCTCATCGAGTTCAACCGCCATTTCGATCATTTCTTCACGATATTGAGCAGCCTT
The DNA here is from genome assembly GCA_024224595.1 of Hyphomicrobiales bacterium. GTDB lineage: Bacteria > Pseudomonadota > Alphaproteobacteria > Rhizobiales > Rhizobiaceae > JAAEMP01. Next base: position 591 of record JAAENI010000050.1, on the reverse strand, counting down.
CTCTTGCAAATCGGCAGGTATGTCCAAAACATCCCATTCAGCACCAAGATTCTCTGATTTCCAGACCAGGGCCTTCATTTCAATCAGATCAACAACGCCGGCAAATTCATTTTCCGCACCAATTGGCAGCTGAATAACAAGTGGCTTTGCACCAAGACGTTCTTTGATCATATCAACTGAATTATAGAAATCAGCGCCAATCTTATCCATCTTGTTGATGAAAATCATACGAGGAACATTGTAGTTGTTTGCCTGACGCCAAACAGTTTCTGTCTGAGGCTCAACACCGGCATTGGCATCCAACAGGGCAATAGCACCATCAAGCACACGCAAAGAGCGCTCTACTTCAATCGTAAAATCAACGTGACCTGGTGTATCGATAATATTGAAGCGTCGCTTTTTACCATCACGACCTTCCCAGAATGTTGTTGTGGCAGCCGAGGTAATGGTAATACCACGCTCCTGCTCCTGCTCCATCCAGTCCATTGTCGCAGCACCATCATGCACTTCGCCAATCTTGTGGCTTTTACCTGTATAATAGAGGATACGTTCTGTCGTTGTCGTTTTACCAGCATCAATGTGAGCCATGAT
>JAAENI010000049.1 GCA_024224595.1 Hyphomicrobiales bacterium | reverse complement strand
GTGATTGTGCAAGTCCGACATACTGCTAGAGCTTACTTGACGATAGTCAGGCGTTCAGCGGCTCTTGTGACCGCTGTATAAAGCCATCTTTGGCGATGTTCACGAAAAGCATAGCTCTCGTCAAACAAAACCACTTCATCCCACTGTGATCCCTGCGCTTTGTGCACTGTCAATGCGTAACCATAATCAAAATCATCATGTCGGCGACGCATTTGCCAGGGAATTTCCACACCTGGCTCCTCAAACACCGCTTTTAACAGCTTGATTTTTGCCGAATTGCGTTCAATTCCCTCATCTTCAGCGCGCACCAGCAAATTCATTGTCGGTTTCGTTGTTCTGGGTGCCGATGTGACCTGCCACAATGAACCATTGAGAAGCCCTTTGGCATTATCATTTCGAAGGCAGACCAACTTGTCACCAGCAGCCGGCAGAGGACCATCAAAATCATTCAATTCGCGCAGGCGCATATTATAACTGCGCCTTGTCCGATTGATGCCTACCAGAACCTGATCTGCTTCCAGCACCAACTCTCTGGTTACCCTGGATTTGGGAATAATTTTGGCCGTCTTACCGTAATCCCCAAACATGATTTCTCGACCTTCGCGCACCATTTGTGCCAAATCGATAATCGGGTTATCACGAGCCTGACGATGAACTTCCTCCAGCAGAATATCCGGCTCATGTTCAGTAAAAAAACCACCACCGGATACTGGCGGCAATTGTCCGGGATCACCCAAAACGAGGATTGGCGTACCAAATGACATTAAATC
>JAAENI010000048.1 GCA_024224595.1 Hyphomicrobiales bacterium | reverse complement strand
GAGAGTGGAAACATCTCCGATTTCAACAAGCCAAAGAGATTGCCGGAGAGAAAGACTGACAGATACCCCAGGACAATAATTGGAATACCAAAAGGCAATAGTTGTTTGATCATTTTGCGATAAACTCGCACTAATGCACTCTCCGGTTTAACAACAGTATTGCTCTCTTTTCCACGCAACAGGACGCAGATATAAGGCAAAATATAGTGTGCTGTCACCCATGAACCGGTCAACATCAAGGCCACCACCGCGGCCAGAGAGAATGCAAATTCGCCTGAGGTACCATCCAAAATAAACATTGGCGTAAAGGCCGAGACTGTCGTTATCGAGGCAACTGCAAGGGGAATAAAAAACTGTCCTCCAGCGCCGATCGCAGCTTCTTTGACGGGTATGTTTTGGGCAATCCGTTTCTGGATATCTTCAACAACAACCAGCCCGTTATCCACCAATAGGCCCAGTGAGATAATGACTGCTGCAATTGATATCTGGTGCAGGTTAATCCCCATCTGGAGCATGCCAATCAGGGCAAACATCACAGCGAATGG
>JAAENI010000047.1 GCA_024224595.1 Hyphomicrobiales bacterium | reverse complement strand
TCACCAACCGGCGCCGAGCTTCTGTTTGAAGTCTTCTCCCAACGCCACGAACGCGGTTCAACAATCGTCACATCAAACCTGCCATTCGATGAGTGGACACAGACCTTCGGCTCAGAACGTCTCGCAGGTGCTCTTCTCGACCCGCGGACCCAGCCTCTCCCTATTCTGGAGGTGAACGGTGCAGGCTGTCGACTGAAGCACAGCCGCAAGCACAAACAGATCTAACCCGAATAACCCAACAGCCCGGCTTGACCACAGGCCCGCCCCGCTGCGTCAGCCCATTGGTAGGCACTCCGCAGTGCGGACCTATGGACAACCCTCCGCAATACTAAAGTGGTGTACTTTTACTCCGGTGAATGGTGGAATTTTACTCCGGCGTTGACAAAGCTTAAGGGAAATGTCTCGCGAGTAACGATGTATCTACACTCATTTTTCTAACTCTATTTTTAGCCCATCCTCGCCAATAAAGAGCTTTCCGCCAAAATGTGGTTTGGCAACATCAGTCCAATTGCGGTGCGAATAATCGGGATCATCAGAGGGAATCAGGTGATGGAGCGCCAAAGTTTTAACCTTGGCAGTGGAAGCTATTTTAGCCGCGTCTGATGCAAGTGTGTGCGATCTTAGCCAATGCTTCATCAAACGCTCATCGCCATTCCCAATGCGCTCTAACAAAGATTCTAACGCTTCCTCCAACATCGCTTCGTGAATTAACAGATCAGCCCCGGACGCAAAATCCGCAAGCGCGGGCAAATAGGCAGTATCCCCAGAAAATACGACTTTGCGTCTAGGGGAACGAAATGAAAGGGCAAATGTATCGATTAGTGGTGGATGTTCGTTTCGAATTGCTGTGACTGATATCTTGTCGGTTTTAAGAAATTCACCTTCCTCAATAACGTTAATTGCAATCAGTTTACGCAGATCAGGACGCCCTTCATCATCAATTCGCAATTCAATGTCCGATTTCATTGAAGACAGAAAACTTTCCCAGTAAACGTCCAGCCCCTTCGGCCCCCAAATATTTACCGGAGACTTAAGACCTGCGGTCCAGGCTGTGTGCAGCAACGGTCCCAGTTCCAGGTAATGGTCGGAATGAAGGTGGGTTATGAAAATCGTGGCAAGATCGCGCAACTGGAAGCCACTGTCAATCAGTCCTCTCGATACACCAAGTCCGCAGTCAACGATATAATACTTGCCCTCAAGAAAAAGCAGACTGGAGGTCGGCATGGTCGAACCCGGACGAATGGTTGGTCCTCCTTTGGTACCCATCAGTACAACATGGTCACGGTTAACAGAGTTTTTGGACATGTCGTTTGAACCTCATATTATCTGGTGTCCATGGCTGACAAATGATACCCACATTGCCATTTGTTAGCATAGACGATGGTGAAAAAATTTGGTGTTTTGACCGGATACCATACCTTAAACGGCATAGAGAATTTCCGGTTTGGTGAAATTTCGATTATCCATTTTCCTCAATCGGTGCAAATTATTTCAACTCCAATGGCATATGTATGGGCAACTGTCACAGTTTTGTGTAATCTTGATGGTATCCGGCAAAAACATATGCCTCCGCAGATTGCTACGTAAGCCCGAGTAAGATTTGACGCGCCAAATCCGCAATTTTGTGTCCTTTGCCAGCGAAACTCTCCTGCTGTTCGCGACTGCCAGGTTCAGCACCGGATATTAAAAAGCTGGGGCGTAATTTGATTCTGTTCCACCACCGTTTTGTTTTGATGCGGTGATCCAGCCAAATGCCTAACAATCCTATCGCTTCGAGGCGCGCAATCAGGGGGGCATAACTTATGTCCGCCAGTGTAAACTGGTTTCCCATTATCCAGCGGCGGTCGTCACTAAAAGCCTTTTCAAGTTTGCCAAAAATGCGCTCCCAAGCAGCCAAAGCAATGATTGCATAGGGAGATTCAAGTCCGTCTTCAAAGCATGATTTTTGCCGGTAGGTGCGGGATATATCTGTTTGTTCAGCCCACATTTTATTGCGTTCATTCTCAGTTATTTTCAACAATTTTTTTCGAAATACAGTCGCGAAACTGAGGGAACCCACTCCCTGGAAACCGGCCTCATCGCCCTCCTTGATCCACTCCCGCATTTGGGCATATTTTGCGTAACCATTATTGGGTTTTAGCGGATTGGCAGCAGAAATATCATCCAGGTATTCACAAATAATTGACGATTCACGAATGATCTGACCTTCATGAATAAGCGTTGGCACTTGGGCCTTTGGATTGAGCTCAAGATATTCCAGGCTGGTTTGCTCACCTTTAAACAAATCAAGGTGGTGTGCTGTCCAATCTTCAATTTCTTTTTCGGCCAGTGTCATGAGAACACGTTGCGAGCAGACGGAATGCCGGTAGAAATAGAGCTCAATCATTGACCATTCCTTGTGTTTCCAAAAAATAGCCCCGCTTATTCAAACGGGGCTACAAATTTTTTAGATGAAGGTGCTGTCGTTATTGCATTTCGCCAATAACTTCCTTGGTGCGTGCAAGTACTTTTTCGCCATCCAGATTTTTGGACTTCATATCGGCCAACCACTCTCCCTCAACCGGGTCGAGCAGCTTTTTATATTCATCCAGGTCAGCGCCTGATACGATGGTAACTTCATGCCCTTCCATGGCACCAATCACCTCTTTTTGCTTGCCGTCATTGGAATCAATTAAATTGGCTGCCCAGTCACCGAAGGCATGGCCGCTATTAGCGTCAATTACCTTTTTCAGATCATCGGGAAGGCTGTTGTACTTGTCTTCATTCATCAGCAGCGCAAATGATGTATTGCTGATGTTGATTTCCGTATGATATTTGGTGACATCACCCAAGCGGAAAGAGCCAACAGCAGCGTACGGAAACGGCGTGCCATCCAAAACACCGCGCTGCAATGCTTCATAGGTTCCAGGAGCTGGTACCCGCACCGGCGTAGCACCAAGCTTGCCCAGAATATTACCCATAATCTTGCTAGGGACTCGGATTTTCAAACCCTTGAATTGTTCCGGCTTGGTTACTTTTTTGTCTTTGAAGTGGAACTGATAGGCATGCATTGTGTGCATCCCAATATTCTTTACGCCACTGAATTCCGCATCCAGGAGCCCCTCTTCATACAACGTATTGAGCGCATGAGTTGCACCTTTCGATGACGTTGTCAGGAACGGTAAATCGACGACAGAACTCAGTGGAAACTGTCCACCAATATAACCAAGAACGGTCCATGCGAGATCTGCAACACCACCTTTGACAATGTCATACTGCTGTGGGGGTTTTCCAAGAACACCGCCAGCGAACACTTTGACATTCAAGCGGCCACCTGATTCCTTGTTTACTTTGTCAGCCCAGGCCTTAAGAACCGATTTGGCCGCAAAAGCATGTGGTGGTTCAAAAGTCGCTAGCTTCAATTCAATCGGGTCTGCGGCCTGAACTTGTGTGGCCAGCGTCACAGAAGCGGCAAACGCCATCCCCAGAAGCGAAAATTTCTTTAACATTTAATGCTCTCCCAAATAATAGCCTTAGAACAGGCTGCTGATTGTTTCTGTTCAATTGTTTTCGATGCTTTTGACGCTGATTGCCCAGATCACATGATCCAATCAATCCCGGACTTCCTGTCACCGTTGCTTTCCTGAATTGGAAAATTTCCTGCATGGTTCGTTGACAACAAAAGTGCCGAGGCAAATCTCCAACTCAGACAAAATCATAAAAGACTAAAATTCCAATTTTGTCAAATAGTAATAAATGGGACATAGAAACTACAAGATTTCCCTTCAATTGAAAGAAAGGAAGGAATTGCAATGTAACTCGTTGTATTTAGGTGCTAATTTGCAGATTTCATTGACCTGAATGAAAACTGATTGCCCAAAAAGGCTGATGGCAAGTGAAAATCCCGCAAATTGAGTTGCGTTAGGCAAATTGCGCATTGTAGCATATTCAAAAAACGCGAATTCAGATAATCATCAAAATTCCTAAATTTGCTTTATTTGACAAAATGGTTTTATATTGATACCAGCTTTGAAGTCTGTTTTAATAACATTCGAAGGCCGCTATTAATTGTGTGCGATGGTTGGTGTGAGGGAGAATGAATACATTTATTGATCGTAGTTGTGACTATTTGGCCTTTGTTGCAGCTGGAATCCTGTTCTTTCTGGCCGGATTGACCACCTGTGATGTGGTGGGCCGACGTTTTTTTGATTCACCGGTGACAGGGACAATCGAAATTGTCGAGTTGGGTATGGCTGTAGCCGCATTTTTTGCCATGCCACGCGCCTTTCTTACAAATTCACATGTTTCGGCAGATTTTCTTGGTCGTCTAGCTGTTGGTGCATTCGGTGTATTCATAGTGTTACTGCGTGGAAGCATAACCATCGGAACTGTAGCTTTAATGGCATATGCAACAACAGTGAAGGCGCTTGAATTGATTGATGGGAAACGGGTAACTATTGAACTCGAACTGCCGTTTTTCCCTTTCAAAGCCATTATTGCCATCGTGATGTGGTGGAGCGCTATTGCGGCATTGATATGGATGAAAAGAGCCATATTATCCGGTGAGGCGTTGCGTTCGGGTGGCGCGGATCACTGATGGCCCCTGGTTTCATGGAAAATTTCAAACAGGCGAGTACCAAAAATGGATGTTGATTCACTAATTAATGGCGGATTGTCTTTCGCTGCAGTACTGGTGCTGATGGCATTTAGTGTTCCGATAGGTATTTCAATGCTGGTTGTCGGTTTTGTGGGTTTTGCACTGATATCCGGTTTTGATCCCGCCATGGTTGTATTGGGCACTACTCCTTTTGAGGCAGTTTCACATTATACCTTATCAGTAATGCCATTGTTTGTACTCATGGGAAACCTGGCAAACAGCGCCAAACTCTCCCAGGATCTGTATGATGCCGCCTATGCAATAGTAGGTCATCTGAAAGGTGGCCTAGCCATGTCGACTGTTGGCGCGTGTGCAGGCTTCGGCATGGTCTGCGGTTCATCGATTGCCACTGCTGCAACCATGGCACAAATGGCTGGGCCTGAGATGAAGCGACACGGCTATAGCCCGGCGTTGACTGCGGGATCGATTGCAGCCGGAGGAACGCTGGGTATTATCATTCCGCCAAGTGTTATTCTTGTTGTTTATGCTTATCTCACCGAACAGGCAATTCAAGATCTGTTTCTGGCCGCCCTTATTCCGGGTGCTATTGCTGTTGTATTATATATGATTGCGATACGCATTTACCTTGTATTCTTCCCAAACGCTGGCACCCAGGGAGAAAAGAAACCAATTGCAGAACGTTTGGCAGCGGTGTGGAAGGTTTTCCCGGCAATCTCTATCTTCATCATCATCATGCTTGGTCTGTATCTTGGTTTCTTTACCGCAACTGAAGCTGCAGCTGTTGGTGTGGTTCTGGTATTGTGTCTAATCATAATTCGGGGTCAGTTCAGCTGGGGAATGTTGAAGAATGCGCTATGGTCCTCGGCCAAAACCGTCGGATCGCTTTATTTGATCGTTATCGGTGCAAGCGTTTTTAACTTCCTGATAACAGTAACTCAGTTGCCATTTACGGTTGTCGAGTTTATCGATTCCCTTCAACTTTCTCCGATCGGTGTAATCATGGTAATTGTTGCTATCTATCTGGTGCTTGGTAGCCTGATGGATTCTCTTGCTATGCTGTTTCTGACAATTCCCGTGTTTTTCCCGGTTGTGACCGCCGCTGGAATCGATCCTGTCTGGTTTGGAGTATTTGCCGTGTTGGTCGTCGAATTTGGAATGATTTCGCCACCGGTCGGCATGAATCTATTTGTTATTCAGGGGGTACTGCCCGACATTTCGTTGAAACAAATCTGGGCTGGTACGATACCATTTTTGGCTGCCGATGTTGTACGCCTTGGTTTGCTTATCTTGTTCCCGTCTATGTGTCTGTATTTGGTCGAGTTAGCGAGATAGCGACATCAAACAGTAATTGCCTGAGCACTTTTTATTCGTAATAAATGAACTACAACGTTTGAAGAAAGCATTTTGAGAAAGAGCAGGTTGGCGGATGAGTACGGGGAACACAAGCTTGGGCAAAATGCTGGCGCTGCTGGATGCGTTCAACGAAGAGTGTCATGTCTGGACGGTTGAAGCATTGGCAGCTCGTTTTGGCTATACTCAACCCTCAACCTATCGCTATGTGCGCGAACTGTGCAGGTCCGGCTTGCTGGTTAGAATGCCCAACGGTGATTACGTCATTGGTGCAAGGGTTGTTGAACTTGACGCATTGATTAGTCGCTCGGATCCACTGACAGAAATTTGTATGCCGATGCTTGAATCAATATCCAAATTGTTGGGATGTCATGCGCTTTTGTCAAATGTCTATGGACAGCATTTGATCAACGTTGCCCATGTTGCAGGCAATGAGGCCGTAGATCTTAAGTTTGTACGCGGTCGCCGTTTACCTTGGTTCAGGGGCGCTACATCGAATGCAATTCTTGCATTCCTACCAAGAAAACGCGTTCGCAAATTGTTTGAGGATCATTACGAAGGTGAGAAAAGTAAGGAAAACTGGAAGAAGGAACTCGCAGGGCTTAACCAAATTTCCGCCTGCGGGTTCAGCCTAAGTGACGGTGGGCTTCAACCCGGTGTTGTGGGTATAGGCGCTCCGGTTGTCGTAAGGAGTGAAGTCATGGGAAGCATTTCACTGGTTTTCAGCCAAAAGCACGGCAGCTTGATTGATCAGTCAGCGGTTGGAAAATTCCTAATTAAAGAATCTACCAAGTACTTTGACAGTTTCGACGGTGTTGATCCCATTCATCGGTCATGATGTTCGGAAAATAACGCGCCAGAGCATATGTCGCTTTGAAATACACTTCCATCGTTTGTCAGGGTGGTGAATAAGCGACCAATCGCCAATACAACATCAGGCTTGGTAAAATTCATATATTTCCGAATGTCGAAAATTTGGGAATTCGAATGAATATTGATCCTTTGCAAAGTAGGAGTGATATTATCGCTATTTTGCAATCAAGGAGTTTTCAAAATTTTGATCAAATAATTGTAATTGTTATCAAATTTGCCGACAAAACGTCCATTTTTTCAATTGTTTTTTTGAAGAGCAAGAGTTTTTTGAAATCAACTCAAATTAATTTTCAGATTTCCAAAAATTACCCAATTATTATTATTTGACAAAATAGTAATATTATACTTTTATAACAGCCATAGGTGTGATAGGTATTGTCAGTTAATGAAAACTGGACAAACCCGGCGAGCCTAGTCCTTGCTGTTGTATTGTGGGCCGTAGTGCCTTCGTGTGTTTAGTCGACGGCAAACGTCATATCCAATGGCAGCTTTTACCTGCTTAGAGGAAAATTTTGGGAGGATGAATTTTTCATGATCTTTTCGTTCATATTGTGGTGCCTGTCGCCAGCGTTAAGGATCTATTCGGCTCGCTCAGAAAAACTAAAGTCTTTGATGGGCGAGAAAAATTTTGTTGCCCAAATTCAAATAAAGGACGGTTCTAGAGGACGCTGGTATAAATTCGATAACGGAAATCTTACATCTGGTTCCGGTATTGATGACAAGGCTGATGTGTTTGTTATTTTTAAGACTCCGAAACTGGGATTTCAGGTTTTGATCCACATGTGTTCGGGGATGTTGCATTTCGTTTATCCAATATTGCGACCATTTCTCGATCCTCTGACGGTCATCAACGCTGCCAAGAATTTCGCATTTGAAGTGAAGGGAAAGGATGAGTTTTCGCTGCATTTCACAGACTTGATGAACGCAATGCTGATCCATCATTGGAAGCAGGGGCTTCCGGTTGCCAATGGTGAAACGCGTTATGTCAACCAGACCAATGGCGGTCCGGTTTTTGTATATGTCAAAGATGAGAAAATCATTCGCATTACGCCGATTGATTTTGACAAGAACGATGCCGCTGGTTGGAGTATTAGCGCCAGAGGTCAGGAATTCACGCCACCTCACCGCGCGACACTTAGCCCTCATGGTTTGGCCTCTAAATCCATTGTGTATTCTTCCAAGCGACTTCTGCATCCCATGAAGCGGGTAGATTTTGATCCCAATGGGGAACGCAATCCCCAAAACCGAGGTAAGTCCGGCTATGTGCGCATATCATGGGATGAAGCACTGGATATTGCTGCCACCGAAATAAAACGGATCAACAGGCAGCATGGGCATGGCGCCATATTGAACAGTCACAGTTCTCACCACACCTGGGGCAATATTGGTTATTATCTGAGTTCCAATATCCGTTTCATGAATGCTATTGGCTACACAAAAATGGTTTTAAACCCGGATAGCTGGGAAGGCTTCTTCTGGGGAGCATCGCATCATTTTGGTTACACTATGCGTATGGGAACCGCCGAACCTTATGGACAGATCGAGGATTGTCTTAAAGAAGCAGAGTTGATTGTTTACTGGGCATCAGACCCTGAGACAACTTGCGGGTCTTATGCCGCGTTTGAGGGGACCGTTCGCCGCCAGTGGGCAAGGGATCTTGGCATCAAGTCGGTGCATATCGACCCCTATAAAAATGAGACCGCTTCATGGTTGGGCGGAAAGTGGATCCCGATCATTCCCGGCACAGGCCCGGCGATGGCCCATGCTATTGCCAATGTTTGGATGAGCGAGGGTCTGTACGATAAAGATTATGTTGAAAGCCGCACGACCGGCTTTGAAAAATTTTCAGCCTACATACTGGGTGAAGAGGACGGCATCCCTAAAACACCTGAGTGGCAGGAAACCGAAACCGGTGTGAAAGCCCGTGTTGTTCGCGCGCTTGCTCGTGAATGGGCCAACAAGAAAACCTATCTGTCATGTGGCGGAAAGGGAGTGGGATTTGGCGGAGCCAACCGTTCAGCAACCGGCATTCAGTGGGCTCGCAGCATGGTTTGTCTGATGGCAATGCAAGGCCTGGGTAAACCAGGTATCAATTTTGGCAACCTTACCGTTGGTGCACCACTGGACATGCAGTTTTATTTTCCCGGTTATGCCGATGGCGGCATTTCTGGCGACATGGAAGGTACGGCCGATGCGGTGCAGAATTATCAACGCATGCCGCATATGATCTCCATGAATACCTCAAATCAGAAAATTCCACGATTGAGGATACCGGAGGCTTTGCTGGACGGAGAAACATCCGGATATCCAACAGACCCCAAGTCTTTGGAAGGGCAGTTCCAGCGTTTTGCTTATCCGGCACCAGGTCATTCGAAAATCAAAATGATGTATAAATATGGCGGCTCACATTTTGGCACGACCATGGAATCAAACCGCCTGGCCAAGGCCTATCAGACGGATGGTCTCGAATTTGTGCTGAACCAATCCATTTGGAATGAGGGTGAAGCGAAATTTGCTGATCTGATCTTGCCCGCATGCACCAATTTTGAAAGAGCTGATATCGGTGAATGGGCATCTTCGGGTGGATATGGACACCACAATTTCAATCAGCTCAACCATCGGGTCATTACGCTCCAGCACAAATGCATTGAACCGCTTGGTGAATCAAAATCCGATTTCCAGATATTCCTGGAATTATCGAAACGCATGGGACTAAGTGCTTATTATGGTGAAGCGAAAACTGAAATTCAGTGGTGTCGGGAACAGTTCTTGAGTTCTGATGTCTCAAAAATGATATCATGGAAGAAATTCCTGAAAAAAGGATATTATGTTGTACCTCCTGAGGTCAACGAGAAGAACCGCGCGCCTGCGAGCATGCGCTGGTTTGCCGAGGGCCGTAAAAAGGATGTTCCAGAGCCCTCTCCGCTACCGGCTGAATATGGTGAGGAGTACCTTGATGGGCTGCAGACACAATCGGGCAAGTTTGAGTTTGAGCCATCAAGTCTGAAGCGGTTTGACGATCCCGATCGGCCACCCATCAACCGTTATATTCCGGCATGGGAAGGACGCCAGACCAACGAACTGTTTGAGCGATACCCATTGCAGCTAATTACGCCTCATCCCCGATTCAGTTTCCACACACTTGGCGACGGGAAAGATTCAGTGGTGAATGACATTCTTGATCATCGTGTGAATATCGATGGACATTATTACTGGACAGCGAGAATCAGCCCGAGTGAGGCGGAAAAAAGAGGCATCAAAAATCATAACCTCATAAAACTGTTCAATGACCGTGGCGTTGTGATCTGCGCAGCGGTGATTACCGAGCGTCTGATGCCCGGCGTTGTGCACAGCTATGAATCATCGGCCGAGTACCAGCCCGTAGGTGACCCGGGGGATTCGCCCGATATCGGTGGCTGCGTAAATATCCTGACACCCAAACGCCATATGACTTCCAAAACAACTTCGTCAGCCCCCAATTCCTGTCTGATTGAAATCGAGAAATGCGATATCGGGGAATTTTCGAAATGAAAAAATGGAATCTGATCATTGATATCGCTGAATGTACCAATTGCAATAACTGCTTTCTCGCCTGCAAGGACGAATATGTCGGTAACAACTTTGATGGTTATTCAGCTCCGCAACCATTGCACGGGCATAAATGGATAAATATTTTGGCCAACGAGCGCGGGCAATTTCCTATCATGGATATCGCCTATGTGCCGACTATGTGCAATCACTGTGATGATGCACCATGTATAAAACAGGGAAAGGGGGCGGTGAAAAAACGCGATGACGGCATCGTGATTATCGATCCGAAAAAAGCCATCGATCGAAAGGACATCGTCGAATCCTGCCCTTATGGCGCTATCTGGTGGAATGAGGACCTGTCCCTGCCCCAGGCCTGGACATTTGATGCCCATCTTCTTGATCAAGGCTGGGAACAGCCAAGATGTGCGCAATCGTGCCCGACTGGTGCAATGAAGGCGGTTAAAGCCAGCGATGACGAGTTAGCGATGCTGATTGAGCAAGACAATCTGGAACCACTCAGGCCGGATCTAAATACCAAACCGAGAGTGCTTTACAAAAATCTGCACCTTTATTCATCAATATTTATTGCGGGTGAGGTTGTCGGCATGGCTGACGATGTGATCGATTGTGTGACCAATGCGAAAGTGCTGCTGTCTACGAAAGATAAACAATTGGTGAGCACGCATACCGATGCGTTTGGTGAGTTCAAGTTTGACGGATTGAAGCCCGACCGAACGGATTATTCCCTGACAATCACCCATGAGAAATTTTCAACAAAGACGGTCAATTTCAAAGTCATGGAAAACTGCGTCGTTTTTGACGAGATCATGTTGGAAGCCAAACCTTAGATCGTGGGATATCTCGCATATCAAAATATGGCCTCGATAGTAGAATTTGAAGGAAGTTTATGGAAATGAATAGTAAGAACAAAAAAACCGTCGCACAAGTTCTTGCCGACAGTTTGGCACGTCACGGTGTTGAGGTAATGTTTTCCCAATGCCTGCCCTCGGCACTTTTGCTCGCCGCTGAAGACATCAAGATCAAGCATTTCATGTATCGCACTGAAAATGCCGGTGCTTATATGGCGGATTGCTACGCAAGAATTACCGGGAAAGTCGGTGTGGTTACAGCGCAAAATGGTCCTGCGGCGACTTTGTTGGTGCCCGGCCTGGCCGAAGCCTTGAAGGTATCTATTCCAATCGTTGCTCTGGTACAGGATGTGAACAGGCATGAAACCGACAAAAATGCCTTTCAGGAATATGATCACCTGGCGCTTTTTCAAGGGTGTACCAAATGGGTAAAACGGGTAACCGAAGCGAGCAGAATTGAAGACTATATCGACATGGCATTTACCGCTGCTGCAAGCGGAAAACCGGGTCCGGTTGTCCTGATGCTGCCCGCTGATTTGTTGCTTGAAGAAGTTACATTGCCGACGCCTAGAGTGACAAATCTGGGTTATTTCCCGCTCGACCGGGTAATGGCCGATCCAAATAAGATCAATGAGGCTGCTACAATACTCGCGGAGGCGAAAAATCCTGTGATCATCGCCGGAGGCGGGGTTCACATATCCGGGGCAAGTAAAGAAGTTGTCGCGCTGCAGGAGAATTGTCACCTGCCTGTGATGACCACAGTAATGGGCAAGGGTGCGGTCGATGAAAATCACCCCCTCACCATCGGTGTGGTTGGCTACGCCCTGGGTAAACTATCCCCCGGGCGTTACATGAAAGACCTTATTGATGAGGCTGATGTAATCTTGCTTGTTGGATCACGCACCAACCAGAATGGTACGGATTCCTGGGCACTTTATCCAAAGAGTGCCCGCATTATTCACGTTGATATGGATAGCCAGGAGATAGGCAGAAATTATGAAGCGCTGCGCCTGAACGGGGACGCTAAACTTACGCTCATCGCTCTTTGTGATGCCCTAAAAGGGCGCCGTGAACCGATGCCGGATACTGCCGTGCGAATCAAGCAGGCCAAGGCAAAACATGCACCGGAAATCGCGCGATATGAACAATCCAATGCAGACCCTATTCGCCCTGAACGGTTGGCTGCAGATATCAGAAAGGTACTGACGCCTGACACCATTGTTGTTGCCGATGCCAGTTATTCAACCCTCTGGGTGGCTTGTTATCTTCCAGCCCTGAAAGCCGGCATGCGTTTCATCACACCGCGAGGGCTCGCCGGTTTGGGTTGGGGATTTCCCATGGCGATTGGGGCCAAGGTTGCAAAACCTAAAAGCCCAGTAATTTGTATGGTTGGTGATGGCGGTTTTGCCCATGTATGGTCTGAACTGGAAACGGCCAGCCGGCAAGGAACTCCGGTTGTTCTGACGGTATTGAACAATGGCTGCCTTGGCTATCAAAAGGATGCCGAGGACACGAAATTCACCCGTCACTCCGAGAAATGCTATTTTGCCCCCGTCGATCACGCAAAGATCGCCGAGGCCTCCGGTTGTCGCGGCGTACGAATTGAGAAGGCCGAAGACTATTTGCCCGCATTGAAGGAAGCATTGGCTTCAGATGTTACTACCTTGCTTGATGTTGTCACTGACCCCGAAGCCTATCCACCAATCACATTTTTTGACGGACTTGATGATTTCAGGGATGCCAGACAAGCGCAGCAATCATAATTGCAATTCGAATGGTTTGAGAGACGTATTATGGACCCGCAAGCGATAAAGAGACTTCGAACGAAACTGAAAGATTATCAAGACAAATACGAAACAATTTCGTTCCAGCGCGAAAACGGCATTTTGGAGATGAAGCTGGGAACTGATAATGGGCCCTTGGTATGGTGCCGTCAGGCCCATGCTGAACTGGAGGAAGCCTTTTTAAACATCGGTCGTGATCGCGATAATCAGGTCGTTATCATGACGGGGACAGGAGATGCATTTTCCGGGCCTGTTCCTGAAGCAAATGCCAACCGTTCTTATCACCATCAAACTCCCGATGAGTGGGGCGAATTGGGTTGGGAGGCAAACCGTTTGCACTCCAATATGCTGTCGATAGATGTACCCATGATCGCTGCAGTTAATGGACCGGCAGCGCGCCATGCTGAATTGCCTGTAATGTGTGACATAGTGCTTGCAAATGAGGAAGCGACGTTTCAGGATTCTGCCCATTTTGCTGGAGGGTTGGTTCCAGGCGATGGGGTGCATATCGTTTTCCCGATGATTATGGGCCTTAACCGAGGCCGGTATTTTCTTTTGACCGGTCAGGTGCTGAGCGCTGAGCAGGC
>JAAENI010000046.1 GCA_024224595.1 Hyphomicrobiales bacterium | reverse complement strand
GATTTGCCGATTTCAATTATTCCAGCAGAAGCTTTTGCCAATGATCTGGAGCCGGAAGGCGATGTGATTTTCTTTGAAACAGCTAAGTTTCTTGGAGTACTTCAGAATGATTTCACAAATCGGTCAGAAGTTAATTTCGAATCTGAACTGCAAAGCCCGATTCTGGATGCAGCCAATACTGTCGTTACAGCCACGCTTGATGATGGTTCGGAACTTCCATCCTGGCTCAACTTTGATGCAACAGAACTGACATTTAACGGCACAGTGCCAGAGCCTGTGCCTGAGGTTTTCAGTGTGATGCTGAGCTTCACTTATACCGACCCGGTGACCGGTGAAGTGGTTACATATGAAGACAGTTTAGCAATTGATCCTGCGGACGCACAGGCACTTGCAGACGGGTTTGTTTATGAGCTTGATCTGATCGGTTTGGCTGGAGGCAGCGGCACATGGTCGGCGGAGCTCTGGACCGGGCATCCATTGCCAGGCTGGCTGGAATTTGATCCCAATAACCAAGAGTTTTCGCTTTCTGGAATGGAACCGGATGCGAATGAGTCGGTCGCCAGAGTGCGTGTTGCGTTTACGCCGGATGGGTCGGATACAGCCACGTATTCGATTGAAGTTCGCATTGATCCCGATAAGGCGATCCATTCAAACATCAATGCGCTGTTTGACATTGATCCATATTTTGCGGCGCAAAGCTTGAATATTCTGAAAATCGCTGATGATGCGGTTGTCTCAGCTCAGGAATCCAATCTCACACCTCTACCGGACTGGCTTGCTTTTGATCCTGAAACGCTATCCTTTACTGGAACGCCTCCTGAAAAGTATGTCGGTACAATTCAGGTCCGCGTTGATGTGGGTGCATCAGCAGGAACCGATCAACCAGCCTTTGCCCTGATTCGTGATATTGTTATCGATGAGGGTCTTGAACTAACTAGTGAAGGTGGGTTCACCGTTACTGTCTTTGATGAACTGATTGATCTTATCAGGCCGGAAGATTTTTATGGTGCATTAGCGATTGAGTATACGGCGCGTGACACCAAAGGTGCAGTGTCGGAAGATCCTGCTATTATTGTCATCAATGTGGAAGCCCAGCCAGAATTGCCGGACGCAAATGATGACAGTTTTGAAGTTCTGGAAGATGGTCAGATTGAGTTTACCCTTGCCGAGCTTCTTGCCAATGATGGCGATGATGATGGTGATTCG
>JAAENI010000045.1 GCA_024224595.1 Hyphomicrobiales bacterium | reverse complement strand
ATCGTTCCATAGGACAAATAATAGAAATGCCTTGGCAGCCATTCCCCTTGATCAAAGACACAGTTTCCACCATTCACTTTAGTCGCGAAATCAGCGATGTTTAGTTCTTCAGCATCGAATTGGACACCAGCAAATTGCGATGCCTTGAGGGTTAGGACTCCCCAAGGGTTGCACAGGACATCAGACCAGCCCCAATCCTGGTGGTTGCGATAGTGCCAACCGCCGGTGTTGTTTATGGTGTGCGGTGTCTTCGTTTCCCAGTCAATGTTTTGCGGTACATTGTTATTTGGTTTTCGGTCCGCAATGGTATAGTTCGTAGCCATTTGAACTGAATCTCGCAGTTGCTGTGGATCAACACTGCAATCACCCTCTGCGTCCGCGCATTCACCGGCTAACGCCATATCCATACCAGCCAAGGCCTCGGCCATCGCATAATTTGCAATTAAGTGCTCTGGGATCCCGTAAGTTAATGTAACGCCATCCGCATAGTAATAACCCGGTGCGGGTAACGTATTGTTTTTAACTTTGGCCTGATAATCCATCATCCAGTTAAGGGCTCTGCAAAGAGACTGGCGATAATATTCCGGTCCACTCGTTGGTGT
>JAAENI010000044.1 GCA_024224595.1 Hyphomicrobiales bacterium | reverse complement strand
TTGCTGCAATAACGAACTGATAATGCTGTCAGATTTTACATTGGAATCAATTAATTCCTCAATAATACCAATCTGATGCAATGCCTTCATTGCTATGCTGGTGTCAGGGTGGTTAAGAGTTTCTACAATTAATTTTTCAAGTTCTTTCTTCTTTTTCTTCTTTTTGACTGCTGACTTGCCATCCAGCAATCGCATGAGTTTTTGAACATCACTCCGCTTCGGCCTGTAATAAAATCCACCGCCCCTGGCTGGTGCAGCTACTGAGATTATCTGTGTCAGGCTGGGAGTGCCTACCTCAGATGCACTTTCGATATCATTGGCCAGTAATACATGATCGGCTGATGCCGCAGTGGGCACGCTTACCTCACTGGTACTTTGAACATCATCGGCAAGGATGGCATGCTCCTGACCAACTGCAGGAGATGTTAATTCAGATGTGCTTTGAACATCATTGGCCAGAAGGACATGAACTTGGCCAACTGCCGGGGAACTTACTTCAGATGCACTCTCAACATCGTTGGCTAGAATGGCGTGTTCTTGGCCAACCGCTGGAACACTTACCTCACTGGCGCTTTCGACATCGTTGGCAAGAAGTGCGTTTACTGTTGACGCACCAGTGGGTTCAACCGCACCTTTCCATGTCTGTATCTCATTACCGCTGGGTGTAGATTCAGCGGGTTCGACAGCACCTTTCCATGTTAAGATTGTGTTAGCCATCGCCAACTATGCCCGGATGCGATCCTTCTTTAACATTCCCTGTATCAACTGGTGAGAAATCTCCATTGGCGGCATCTGTAAATGGAGTTGCAGACAATGTTTCGTTATCCACCTCCACCATTATGTGAGTTGATGAATTAGCGTAATGTGTTGCGTTATTATATGATGCATTGCCTGCAAAATAAAAAAGTGCGGTCCCAGCCTGATCGCAATCAAAACCAATACCCCCCGTCCCTGAAAAACCCTCCACAATATTATTTTGTATTTTAATACCTATCCTGGTGGCATTAACAATTATTCCTTGGCCTGTGCCCCCATTAGACCAAATGCTATTGTTTGATATAATGTTAGCGTTTGTGCAGATTATACCATCGCTAGTAGAATCCAATGATATGATATTACGTTCAATTACACCAGCGGCACCAATAGCATTAATAGCTGTACTCATTTTATTAGTGCCATTTTCTAAATAATTGTATGCAGCATAAGTACTAACCCCAATTTGTATTCCCTCATCACCAACATTGTGAATGTGATTGTTTACCACATTACAATAATTATCAAGATCAATACCGATTCCTGTTGTATTATCAATTTCACAGCCAACTACTGAACACCAATCATCCAATTGCAAAACGATATTCGAACCACAATTATGGCAATGCAAATCAATAAAATGCACATTATCAAAAACCGTGTCATTGTATACGCTTACAGAACCGCCGCCGCTAATCCCGCCTATTCCACCATCTCCGGCCGTTGTCGTATATCCCTGGAAAACACAAGGGGCCGTTATTGCTGGCACCCAGGCCACAGTGGTAACTGTATCTGCCATAGCCGCCGACAACTCAACGGCCACTACTTCATCAGTTCCGGCTTTGATATTAACCCGTGTACCATTCGTGGTATCGAATGTTGTCTGTTCAATAGCATACTCCAGATCCCCATAAGGATCACCGGAAGTACCCGCCCCACTGTCACCGGCTATTGATGGATCAACATATACTTCAGTAATAGCCATTTATTAAAGTCCCGCAAGTGGGCCCGCCGCCTTGGCTGCAACTTGTCTGACTGGAACAGTATCATAAGAAGTCAGATAATCGTTAATACCTGCACTGCGAAGTACTGCCCATTCCTCTTTTGTCAGGTCATGCGCCCCCGCAATGCCGCTTGAATTTGGAATAATCTCACCGGCATCCAGTGAATCCAGAATATCCCCAGCCCCGCCATTGGCATCCAGTGAAACTTTCAAGGCTCTGGCCTCAATAATACTGCGAGAAATAGCTGTGTTTACCCAACCCCGGCAATTGCGCTCCCACGCTGCCAATATTTCTTTGTCTTCTGTTGATAAACTTGCATAAGTAGCCATGATGTTTTCCTTTATGCCGCGTCACGGATTGTGATGTCGATTGCGTCAAGTGTGAATGTGTTGCCTGATGTAACGCCCTGAGATGCCGTTAACGGCCCTGTGGCCACAAGTATTGAGGAACCATCAGTTAATGCCCAATGGGTTGCCGTACCTGTACCGGACACTGTGCCATCAGCTATAGCCGGTACAACAACCTTCCGGCCATCTGTATCCCCCGCCTCAGTCGCCCCGGTATTCAATCCGGTTTTATTTCCCAGGGTGTAGGTAGTTGTTGCCTCAGCGTAAGTGGTGGCCACCTGACTTGTTATGTCAATTCGAGTGCCATTTGTATCCGCATAATCCAGTCCCTGATCAAAGACTTCGTCATTAATGTATTCACCAGCCATATTGGTATTCCTTTACTGTATGCCGATTGCTCTGCCTGATTCATCCCGCATAATTGTTTTCTTATGAAGGGAAGCTTTAATTTTTTCGCGTTCGAGTTCTGCCTGTTGCGTCAGTTTTAATTCTTCAAGCCGCAATTTTTCAGCGGCAATGCGTTCTGTCGATTCCAGTTTCGCCATGTCTAGTTTCAACTGATCAGCATGTTTCAGAGTATCATTCTTGGTGCGTTCGCGTTCCAGGGTAACATCAGCTTCAAGCTGTGCCTGTTCCTTATCGCGCTGGACTTGTATCTGCGCAACCTTGTCCTCACGCTCAATACCGGCCCTGACTTGATCAGCCTGGACCTGCGCTTGCAATTCCATCTGTTTCAATTGTTGTGCTGATTGAGCCTTGACCTGTTCTATCTGGATTTGTGCCTGCGCTTTGGCCTGTTCCTGCATCATTACCGGATCTGGCTGGCTTTTCTGTTGCTCAAGAACCTGCATAGCCTCTTGCATAGCCTGATCATCAAATTCCGGGTAGAATGTATCGGCATTCTGAAAACCCGCTGATTCAGCGATCTTGACCATTGTATCACGGATTAGCGGGATATATTCCATTGCCTTCTGGCTTAACCCTGCTACATGCAATCTTTCCATTGCCATGTTCTGATTTGCCAATACCTGTTGAAGCAATATCATATCGCGTTCGCGTGTGCCGGTGCCTAGCCCTACATTGATAGTGACATTGAATTTGCCTTCCCAGCTTTTAGGATTAAGTTCAATCCACTTGTCGCGCAGTTTGATTTGCCTACTGCGATCCTGGTGCTTGACGGTTAATTCATGGATGGTTTCGAATACCTGCCGCCAGCCTTCTGCCATGTTCCTGGCTACCAGTTCAATCTTGGAATATGCGCTGTCCTTGGCGTTGTTTGCTGCCGTGGCGGTTTGGTTTTGCAATGCCTCTGGATCAAGTGCCATTGTCGATCTGGATACACCTGTGCGCATTTCAATCACTTGGTCGAAATAAGATATTGCCGCGAATGATTTATCCGCTGTGTATGGAATTACATGCGGAATAATTGGCGTCGAACCCTTTTTCTTCTGAATGATACCGCCGAATTTTGGTGTGGTTAAAATGTCTGGATTTAATACAGAACCAGTCTCAACCTCTTTCATTGGCCGGTTGGTTTCATAGGTGTTGTCTAATCCGCCCCGCTGGAGTTGTGTCTTGATCTGTTGAACATCCATAGTCAGATCAGCGATTGACTGGCTTTCAAACTTGTGGGGAAGTGGATTGCAGGGAATCTGGTGGAATGGATTAGCATCTTCCCAAACCTGCCAGTCCAGTATATTGCCAGCCGCCCCATGACCTGCATAGAATATCTGACAGGTTTCGCTTACACCGTCATTATCCACATCAGCCTGGATGTAGCATTCATATAATTCTACTGTGTTGGTGGAATCATCCCCGATATTGGCATGTTGCCAGTCTGAGGTGTTTCTGGCTGTCTTTTCATCAGTGAAATCACTGTCCGACCATGTGGGAAGTTCTTCAACATCAGAGCGTTTGAAGCCCATTTCAATTAATTCACTACGGGTTTTCTCGCATCTGTGCGCGGTAAATCTTGCTTCCCGGATTGTATGTGCGTCTTTGTTAATCAGGAAATTTTCAGGCTCAATGCATTCAACGCATATCTTGCCGCTGGTGATTGTCCGCTGGATTTTAACACTGAATACCGGAATGGACATTATGCCTTCCGGCGTTTCAATCTGTTGTTCTTCAACTTCCTGTGCCAGAACTTCGACGCTATCATCTTGAAGCAAATAGGACAGTTGATCCTCTGATAAGCCCGTATGTTCTGATACTTCTGTTTCCGGTGTGTCATCCCAAAACGCTTTTACAAATCCATCCCCATGAAGCAGAGCATCAAATGTGGCCTCGTTTAATATCTCGTACCCTGGATTATCCTTTAGAAATGTGTGGTTTGCGCTGATTGTTACATGATCGGAGTGTTCCGCCTGTTCCGGTTTGGTTTCCTCAAACATTGCCATTCTGTCACTGGACAGGAATAAGCGCGCTATACCCGGCTGCATCCAGCCTATGACATCTGAAGTGTCCCGGCTTACAACTTGTGACTTGCCGTGTGGTGCAACCAAATCAGGCATATAGCCGTTGTAATAATCGATTTCTTTGCTGCGTTGTACACTGGTATCGGAATCGTCAAGATGTGTGGCTGCACCAATCTCACCGGCAACAATAGATGCCAGATCAAGTTCCAAGTCCGCTTTACTTCGCTTTTTATCAGCCATTTTCTATCCAACAGATGTGCGCGTTATCCAACGCTCAATGTTTTTATAACACTATTTTACTGATTATGCATCAACTAATCGACCACGCCACCCGCAAGAACCTTCGGCACCCGATGCATCCGGCCATGCTGATACTTTGAGGACACTAAATGCTGGCACTTCATAGTTCAATGGTAGCCAGCCGCTTGCGCCATTCTTGATATATACAGTATCAATGAACAAATATACACCCGCCTGAAGTCCTCCGCCTGGTGTGCAATCTGCCCTGATCCTGAAACTACAGCGTCTGTTTTGCGCTTCTTCACAATGCCAGCCATCAAGCTTTAACTTCTTACCTGCTGGAACCATGAAGTGGGGGACCATTGATTTATTGCCGCCCAGGGCGATCATATCATATACAAGACCGACTGTTCCTGATTTGGTGATCTTAATATGATCAACCGCCACGCCATTAGAACCTACTTGTGATACATAGAAATCATTGACAAAGCGGACATCGGAAGGTGTTAGATCAACAGGAGTTTTACCATTCATCTCGACTGTGGTGATTTGTTGTGCGCCATTGGCATCGATATATTCAATCGTGACTATCTGTGCGCCTATACCAGCGATGGTATCATTTGCGTGTTCACTATTGACGGCCATCTGTTCGCCTGCATCGGCTGGCCGTGGTATTGATACGGTTGATGTCGGCGATGGGGATAAATCATTTCCGCGCCAAATATCCTCCCCGGCTGCTGTGGTTCCCATGTGTTCGCGCTCACCCATGCGCTTGACATAAATTCCGGCTGTTAATCCATTGCCATCATCATCAACGATTGTTGTGACTGTTTTTTCTGGAATAGCTGTAAGAGGCATTATAAAACCCACTCCTGGCTTGGTTGTTCAAACTCATCATCACCTGTATCAGAATCCCAGCCATCTGCAAATGTCATAAATGCATCGGCATCGTGGGAATATTTATTATGAAGTGGGTTTGATTTCCAAGTGCCGCCTTTTTCATCCCATTCCTTCGAATAGTTTTCCAGTGCGATTATACCATCTGAAGTCTCAGATTCATCGAACTCACAGTCAGGAAGTATCGATCTAACGGCTTGAATGGAATTTTGTTTTTTTGCACTTCTAACCACAACTTCAAAATCATACCCCAAACCTGCGGCTACTGATTTAATAGTTATCAATTGCCCTGTCGCCATGTCAGTAATCTGCTTACGATGTTCAATATCATGCGGCCCGTAGTGTGTGCCGAATACAGCGCCACGAACTGCCCGCCATCGATCTAACCAATCCAGATAATGTTCAATGCCCTCGCCACTGTTCTTGTAATGCCCAACGAATCGATGTCTGCCGGCAATCAACTGGTGTAGCCAAATAACTGTACTGTCACCGACTCCCAAATCCCAAAAAGTATTTACAGGTGTTCTGCTTTCATACTCCAGCTTGCCAATCTTGCCACGCTGTCTAAGCGCACGAATATCATTGGCGAAGTATGCACCGTCCCTGGCCGCGGCGAATGCCTCATCCGCTGTTGACGGGTATTCTTTCCACATATCCTCGGCTTGTTCACGGGATTTAAGGCTATACCACCATTTTTGTCCATCAGTTAGTTCTATGCCATGTTCATCAACCAGGCTTTTAAAATACCGCTTTTCTTCGGATGTCATGGTTACAGGCTTGGACAATTGATATTCTTCGTCATCATACCATGGGAAAAAATGAAACTTGTATTCCATATCCTCTGGCTCACGGCCACTGTCAGCGATGTTTCTGGATTGTGTAGTCTTATCGTAGAAATCACCGCCCCGGCCTTCAGCGGTTGATTCTATGAAGCCTAGCTGTCCTTTGGCCAATGTGTTGAGTGTGCCTGAACGGATTTCCTTTGCCTTTTCTGGTGCTTTGGCACAAATCTTGCCGTATTCGGATATATGAACAAAGTTCTTTGTGCCTGAGCGCAGACTAACACCGACTTCTATCCAGCTATTATTTGTAAACTCAATGTCTGTGGCATTGTCGGCTTTGATACCTATGACTTCTTTGAAATCAGGTTCAAGGTTTTCATATGCGAACTTGATGCGCTTTAACAGGTTCTTTGCGTTGTCTAATGTGTCAGCCACCAGGCCAGCGTTAAAATTGCTATTGAATAAACAGCAGTCCAAAGCAAGAATAAGGATAAAAGTCGAAAAACCAAGCTGCCTCGCTTTCAGGATAATATTCAGATAGTGCATTTCATGGAATAGTTTGTGTTGGCTGGCATTCATATGGAACTTAGTAACATTGCCATGCTTGTCCTGAATCCAGTACAGGTGATTTAAGCGGTATTCCTGATCATTGAGGTTTTCAATGTCAGTCCTTTTTGATTGTGCGGCTGTTACCATCGATCCTTGCCATTAACTCGGCTAGTTTGTTGCCGGGTTCTATTTCTATGTCTGCTTGCATTTGAACGGATGATAAATCGGGCAGTGATTTGCGTAACAATATTTCAATAGCCCTTAAACGGTTAGAATCAAGCTCCACTGGATTATCTTGATCGTCTTTTTCCTC
The DNA here is from genome assembly GCA_024224595.1 of Hyphomicrobiales bacterium. Lineage (GTDB taxonomy): Bacteria > Pseudomonadota > Alphaproteobacteria > Rhizobiales > Rhizobiaceae > JAAEMP01. Next base: position 1,909 of record JAAENI010000044.1, on the reverse strand, counting down.
TAACGCATAGTTTTGTATACGTTTTACAAGCTGGGTAGTCTGAATAGCAGCGCGAGTTCTGTCTTGCTGTTCTTTATTTGGTTTTGCTGTTGCTGCCATTGCCTTTCACCTTGTTATTGTACCTGATACTGGCCTGATGCGAGTGCTTCACCATCTGTCTGTGATATTAGTCCAAGACCAATTGCACCAGCTATGCCGTATTTTTTTACTATTGAAATAAGGTTTTCATCGAATACAACGTAATTGCTTGTGCCTTCATCAATCGCAGCCGTAAATCCCTTGGATTCTTGATCTGCCGCCCATTTTTTGGCATTATCTAATGTTGGAAAACTAAGTGGATTAGAATATGGCTCGCCTTTATAGAATGTGTTGACAGTATAGTTACTTCTTGAACCAGCGTCTTTGTATTTTATGCCGGGAATGCCTGCTTGTTGGAGTTTATCACTCGCTAAAGATGATTTTCCTTCCGCTAGTTCACCCAACAATTCGGCACCTGTTGCATTTCGCTCGCCATCAGCGCCTCTATAGCGTTGAGAATTAAATTGATTCATTATATCATCTGAAATCGGCTTATCCCAATCAAGGAAGTCTTCAGGATTGGCGTCTATGTTTACCTCGTACATGGAGCCTAAATCATCCAACTTTGTGTTGTCCCATGCCTCCCTCAATTGAGGCATACGCTTTTTCAACGCATCCCTATAATCTTGTATTGATGTATTACCATCAATCACTGGCGCGGGACGGTTCACAAAACCGAAAGTTTCATCAAACGATCTTCCTTTAAATCTATATTTAGCCAACAATTTCGCTTCATCTTTTGATAAGCCTTTATCAATAAATGATTTTTCCAGAGCATCAACATTACCCCTTAGTGCATCCCTATACGACTTGGCCGTATCTTCCGCTTCAGCAAAATACAACCCATGCCCATAAGCCTGCGCCCCTTCACCCGTTCCTATCTTGTCCATGCTGAATTTATCAAAGTCATGGGGTGAGCCATGAAATGCCTTTATGCCTTTCGCCGCTTCCTTCTTGATCTTGCGTGACAATGTTTTGCCGCCCTTGGCTACAGCATCGCCAGCTCCGGGAATTAAACCTATTGCAGATAGTATGCCGCCAGCTACAGCCATTTTTTTGTTACCGGCTTCCCAATCAGCCCCCGCATCGTCAAAGCCTACCAGGTCGCCAATGCCTGGGACAAAATCTATCGCGTTCTGAGTGTTGGTTCTGTATTGATGCGCTGGAAGTTTGTGCTTGCTGGCCTGATCATAAATCCAGTTGCCAATTCTTTCGCGTAAGGATGGTTCATAGGCATTCATGGTTGGTTGATTTGGATATGTGGGAATAGATGTATTGGTTAGCTGATCGATCAACGATGGCTGTTGAGGAATGATCGTCTGGTATCGTGGGAGAATGCTTTTAGCCATTTATCAACCCTTTGGGATCTTGATTTCAGACAGGCCATGTTTCATCCGGTAATCATATGATAATGCAATTGCATTCCAGAACCAGGCAAACATCAGGCGCTCATCAATTCGATCAATTGTCCAGTTGCCTTTTTTTAGTGCATCAACAAAGGATTTTGACCATAGGAGCGGATCATCTTTCAGGTCATTTACATTTACATTGATTTCGGGAGGAAAACACATATCAACCAGATTGGCTATTCGGCGCAAATCTTCTTGCACCTCTGATCCTGATCGCCCGTTGGTCTTGTCGTTTGCATCGTGCCAGTCTGCCAATGCTCTTAGCTTGTCGCCATCTGTCATAGATCAATGCCTGTTTCAAATGGCAATTCTTCAATACTAAAAACATCAAAAAACTTTAAAATCTCTGATGTGATATCCTGGCCTTCAATCCATTGTCGATCAATCATATCTCTGATTGGTAAAATATTCATCCAATAACC
>JAAENI010000043.1 GCA_024224595.1 Hyphomicrobiales bacterium | reverse complement strand
TTCAACAGCAAATGAAAGAATCTCTTCGTCCAGTTTGTCTGCAATTTCTTCTTTTCGGTGTTGTTCCTGCTTGGCCTTGATGAACCATTGCCGGCGGCGGAGCCATCCGGAATGGCGGCTCCGATCATCGCTGCTGAAATGTTCACCCAATAATATCATCTACGCTCCACACGCTTTCTTGGTCAGGACATATAGGATAACGCCAACCGGCTTATCCTTGTATTTTTCAAACACAGGAAAAAGCGAATTTTTCCAGCGTTTGGCGTTGTCCTTGTAATACCAGTCATAAATGCACTGCATTCCGGTTTCATTTGGCTTGTCTCTTACAAACCGGGAATATGCCAGTCCTTCTATGACGCCCGATACATAGCCAACTCTTTGATCAGAATTCATTTCATTCATCACTGCTCCGGCATTCAGGCTTTGTGCTTGAGCGGAGCCGGAAGAGGTGAATATACTCATTAGTATTATTATGGATATTTGTTGATATTTACTTAATTTCAACCATTTATTAACCCACATAATCGTTGGTTTGTGTTATATTTTACTTACGTACCTTGGTTTTGCTATAATTATTGAGTAACAACGATTTATCAAGGGGTTGGCAGGAAATCGCCCCGCTGAGGCCGGTTAGAAAGCCTTGTTACTGAAAGGAACGATTATGTCGCATGCATGGGCATGTCACTTGTTCGCCAAGGCATTGATTAAACATGAAAATTGGATACTTGCGCGTCAGCACGGAGGAACAACGACCTGATCGGCAGATAGACGGGTTGGAGCCGCTTTGTGATGCGCTTTACATCGAGAAGATATCTGCCGTCAGTCAAAAGCGCCCCATATTTGAGAAAATCCTTGATGAACTGGGGTCGGGCGACACGCTGATTGTTTGGGATTTGGACAGGGCATTCCGTTCAACCGTTGATGCCATTACCCAGGCTGAGCACCTTCGAGAACGCGGTATATGTTTTCGGATTGTGACATTGGGGGTTGATACATCCACAGCCGATGGCAAGCTGGTATATACGGTTATTGCCGCCTTTGCCGAGCATGAGCGAAACCGGCTCTCTGAACGTACCAAAGAAGGGCTTCGAGCCGCCGTTAAACGCGGTCAGCGCCTTGGCCCGCCACCAAAAATGACTAACGCACAAATAAGGGCGGCAAAGCTGAAAATCGAAACCAAAGAGGCCTCCGTGGCGGAAATGGCGGCACTTAATGGTGTACATCCAATGACCGTCACCCGCTCCATCAGGCGGCTTGAAGCCTCAATGAAGGAGTGAAGGCCGCGTATATCGGACACATCTCAAAAGAGTTGCAATTGTATATACATTTTGATATACTAAACCAATGAATGTAACAGGCTTTGACTGGGATGATGGAAACTGGCCAAAATGCGGAAAGCATGGTGTTTCAAAGGCAGAGATTGAATCTGTTTTCAAAAACACTCCGGCCATCTATCCTGATCCATTTGCCGATGAGATACGCTTGCGGGCGATAGGGCGCAATGATGATGGCCGTTTTATCTTTACGGTGTTCATGATGCGCAACACAGACAGTGGTGATCTCATTCGCCCATTGTCAGCCCGTTATATGCACAAGAAGGAGATTGCCAGTTATGAGCGACAAAAAGAAACTTAAAAGCCTGCCGCGCCTAAAAACGGACAAGGAAGCCGAGGATTTTGTTGAAAACGCTGATCTGTCAGACTATGACTTGTCCGGTTTCAAACCGGTGAATTTCGAATTCGAGAACAAGAGCGCCACAATAAGTATGCGTCTACCTGAAAGCCAGCTTGCGGCGGTAAAGGCCGAAGCCAAAAAGCGCGGCATGCCCTACCAGCGTTTCATGCGTGAAATGATCCAGCGCGGCATGCAGGCCCTGCACTCACGATAATCCAGAAATTTGCATTTTGCCGCGTGAGTTATAGAACAGGCTTCTATAACTCACGCGGCGCGTAATCTTTGAGAATCAAAGACCGGCCAGCGGTGCGTCCGCTGGCCGGTTTTTTTAACTGGATAAGCCACCCGATGAATGAACATCGGGTGGTCTTGGCAGTAGTTCGGTCAAGCATATTGCTTCTTGACCACCTTCCAGTTTTCGATAGCTTCAATACCGCCGCGCTTGGTGTAGGTGCGCATGGGGAAATCCATGTAGCGCGGTTGCCAATTGCCATTATTGGTTTTTTTGCCGCCTTTGCGTGTGCCATCGAGAAAATCGGCAATGATTTTCTTTTGTACCTTGGCAGTTGCCGAGATATTGCCATCAGCCACATGTTTGCCGCCGATGTGTTTGAGCATGGCGTTGATGGCTTCCTTGTCGCGGTGCAAATCAAGGAAGACACTTCGTGCCGGGGTTTCATTCACCTGCCAGTGGTCAGCCATATCAACGCTCAACAGATTGCCAAGAACCTCAACCATTGCGCTTCCCGCTGGCAGGGTTTCCGCAACAACGAAAGTCAGAATGCGATTGACCGCCGTTTCATCCAACCTAATCAGCTTGGCAAAGATTTCATGCACGTCATTTTGCCGTTGCCAATCATTTTTGGCAGGAACAATTGTATCAGAAACA
>JAAENI010000042.1 GCA_024224595.1 Hyphomicrobiales bacterium | reverse complement strand
TTTGATGGAGAGCATCTTCTGATCCCTAATCGACCCCAATTGTTGGATCAGTTTAAGTCTTGGTATTATACCGGATAATTCCAGAAATCAGTTCAACTGAATTGCTTTAACCGGATTATTTTCCCAGAATTGCTGACTGAGAGATAATCAGCCCATGCCTGCATCATCTTACTACGCTTGGTGAACAAATCGCCACGCCGATAGGCCGCTTCGACTTTGTTCTCAATAACATGGGCCAGAGCCATCTCTGCCACATCACGGGGGAAGCTTGATACTTCACCTGACCAATCGCGAAAGCTGGAACGAAATCCGTGGGGAACATAGTTTCCCCGGGAACAGTTAACGCCGTAATCCATACCGCGCATTAGCTGAAGCAAAGCCATATTTGACAAAGGTCGTCCGTACCGCACACCGGGAAATATATAATAATTGCCTTTAATGCGAGGTAATCTTCGCAGAATGGTCAAAGCAGCATCAGATAACGGTACCCTGTGTTCTTGCCTGGTTTTCATTCTTGTTGCTGGAATAATCCAGATGGCAGCTTCCAGATCGATTTCTGACCATTGTGCCAGCAATACTTCACTAGTGCGAGTAGCGGTTAGTATGAGAAACAGCAGCGCCTGGGCCGATACACTGCCATTACTGGATAGTTCCACCATAAAAGCAGGAACATCAGTATATGGCATTGCCGGGTGATGGGTGACTTTTTTCACCCGGGATGGTTTTGGCAACAATTTGTCCAAATGGCCACGCCACCGTGCGGGATTTAAGGGATCGCGGTATTTGTGGGCAGCGGCAAAATCCATGATGTTTTCAATACGCCCCTGCACCCGTTTGGCAGTTTCAGTCTTGGTGCTCCAGATAGGAGACAGAACTTTCAATATGTCTTCGGTGTCAATTGCATCAACCCGTTTTGACCCAATGACGGGTCGGGCATAGGTTTTCAGAGTACTTACCCATTGGCGCGCATGTTTGATATTCCTCCAACCGCCTCGATGCGCCTTTATATAACGGGCGGCACAGGTGGTGAATGTGGGAACTTTCTCAG
>JAAENI010000041.1 GCA_024224595.1 Hyphomicrobiales bacterium | reverse complement strand
GATGGAAAAATACACATTACGGCGGCTCTGATGCTTGGCAATGGCCAGTTTGATGAGTTGCAAGGAAACAAAACCGGAGAATAATTCCAATGGCAGTAAACATCACGATGCCAGCATTGTCGCCCACCATGGAGGAGGGCAGTCTGGCAAAATGGTTGGTCAAGGTAGGTGACGCAGTGTCTGCAGGCGATGTGATTGCCGAGATAGAAACCGACAAGGCAACCATGGAAGTGGAGGCAGTGGACGAAGGTGTTGTTGCAAAACTACTGGTAGAAGCTGGAACCGAAGGCGTCAAAGTCAATGCTGTTATCGCAGTTCTGGCAGAAGAAGGAGAAGATACCTCAACAATTGAAGTCGCAGCTGTTGGGGAACAAGACGATACCGGGAGCGCAGAATCTGCAGATAAAAATGTGCAGGCAATGGAGGAATCCGCCGTTGACAATACAACAAAAGTTAATCCCGTTGCTCCGGCTTTGATTAATGAAAGTATCAACAGCAGAGTTTTTGCCTCACCGCTGGCGAGACGGATTGCCAAGAATTCAGGCATTGATCTGGCAACAGTCAAAGGCAGTGGTCCGGGTGGGCGCATCATAAAACGTGATATCGAAAACTATTCCGGCGCAACCGGTTCTCTCACACCTGTTGAGCCTGGATCTGCCGATGTTCGAACGCCAGTTGCGCCGATGTCCAGTGACAAGATTTTGCAGATGTTTGAAGAGGGATCTTATGAACAGATACCGCATGATAACATGCGCAGGATCATTGCTAAACGCCTCGTAGAATCCAAACAAACCGTTCCGCATTTCTATCTGAGTGTTGATTGCGAAATTGATGCATTGTTGAAAATTCGCTCTGAGATGAATTCGGCTGCTCCCGGTATTGATGGCAATCCCGCCTACAAGATTTCTGTCAATGACATGATTATCAAGGCGCTGGCACTGGGATTGCGTGATAACCCGCAATCCAATGTATCCTGGAGTGAGGAAAACATGATTCAGCACAAACATTGTGATGTTGGGGTCGCTGTGTCAATTCCGGGCGGATTGATCACACCTATTGTGCGCAGAGCTGAAGAAAAACCGTTGTCTGTGATCGCTGGCGAGATGAAAGATCTGGCGGCGAGGGCGCGTGAACGCAAGCTCAAACCACAGGAATATCAGGGCGGTTCAACAGCTGTGTCTAATTTGGGTATGTTTGGTATCAAGAATTTTTCCGCAGTCATTAATCCGCCGCAGGCTACAATTCTTGCTGTTGGTGGTGGTGAGAAAAGGGCAGTTGTAAAAGACGGAGAATTGAAAGCTGCCACCATAATGTCGGTTACTCTATCGACAGATCACCGGGCGGTGGACGGCGTGCTGGGCGCACAATTACTGGGCTCGTTC
>JAAENI010000040.1 GCA_024224595.1 Hyphomicrobiales bacterium | reverse complement strand
CAGACCACGGCGAAAATCACGCCTTGCCAGTAAACGTGAATAAACGGTCAAATGATTCCGTGTAAACAAGAAGCGGTCTGGGGCGTATCAGGTTTAGATGTGCAAAACGTCGTAAAATCTTAGATCAATAACAGCAATGGCAACTGGCTGATACCCGGTCGAACAATAACAATTTTTATACAGGTACCAACATAATGAGCACTCCCCTTCGTATTGGCATTGCCGGGCTTGGCACCGTTGGTGCATCCCTTGCCAATTTGATCCATAAGAAACAAAATCTACTGGCTGATCGATGCGGACGCGCGCTAAGTATCACTGCGGTCAGTGCCCGCGACAGAACCAAGTCACGCGATTGCGACTTTCAGCAAATGCAATGGTTCGACGACCCTGTGGATTTGGCAAAATCTGCGGATATCGATTGTTTTGTTGAATTAATCGGTGGTGAGGAAGGCCCTGCCAGACAATCGATTAGTGCCGCACTTGAGGCGGGCAAACATGTTGTGACAGCCAATAAGGCATTATTGGCAAAACACGGCATTGAATTGGCGGTAATGGCAGAACGGGCCGGCGTTTTACTCAACTTTGAGGCGGCGGTAGCCGGTGGAATTCCGATTATCAAAACCATGCGAGAGTCACTGACGGCCAATTCCGTTGAGCGCGTTTATGGCATTCTAAATGGAACCTGCAATTACATTTTGACTCGAATGGAAAATGAGGGACTGACATTTGAGGCCTGTTTGAAGGATGCGCAGCGTCTGGGCTATGCTGAAGCCGATCCAACCTTTGATATCGAGGGTAATGATACCGCGCACAAACTGGCGATATTATGCAGCCTGGCCTTTGGCACTGTGATTGCAGCTGATGAAATCTATGTTGAGGGTATTACCTCAATTACCTATGACGATATTTCAGCGGCAAAAGAACTGGGCTATCGCATCAAGCTACTGGGAGTTGCCCAACTGACCGATAGTGGTGTTGAACAGCGCGTTCATCCTACAATGGTACCCCTTGAATCCACCATTGCACAGATTTCCGGTGTTACCAACGCAGTCGCCATAGATGCGGATATTGTTGGCCAGCTAATCATGTCAGGCCCCGGTGCGGGTGGTGATGCAACCGCTTCAGCTGTTGCTGGCGACATTTCAGATATTGCCAAATCCAAACCAGGAATTCAGCATGGCCCGGCCTTCGGCACGCCTACCAATGCGCTTCAACCTTATCGCCGTGCACGTATGCGTGCTCATGAAGGAGGCTATTTTGTCCGTCTGAGCGTCAGCGATGAAGCCGGAGTTTTTGCTTCCGTTGCTACACGAATGGCCGAAGAAAACATTTCTTTGCAATCAATCGTGCAACATCAATTGACAGACAATTCGATTCAACCCGATCAACAGCCAAAACCACAACAAATCGTGCTGATTACCCATGAAACGACAGAACTGGCGATCCGTCTGGCGCTGAAAAATATTGAAACTGACGGCCATTTAAACGGTCAGGCACAGATGATTCGTATCGAAAAATGAAACAGGAACCAATGGCTGAACCTCTTAAAGCTGATCGCACTGACGAGAAACTGGACCGCAGCCTGATTATAGAAATTATCAGGGTAACCGAAAAGGCGGCGATTGCCGCAGCCCGATTGCGGGGCAAGCTGGATGACATAGCAGCCGACAAATCAGCGATCGAAGCCATGCATGATGAATTGAATCTGGTTCATATTGACGGCGAAATTGTCATAGGTGAAGCCAAAGGATCAACTGTGCCGAAATTATTTGTCGGTGAAGCAATTGGAACAAAACAGGGACCAAAATGCGATATCGCGCTTGATCCTTTGGAGGGTACAACAATTTGTGCAAAAGACCTTCAAAATGCGATGTCGGTGATTGCTATCGCAAAACCCGGGTCATTGCTGAATGCGCCAGATGTTTATATGGAAAAAATCGCCATAGGGCCCGGGTTTGATGAAGGCATTATCAGTCTGGAGAAAACGCCTGCCGAAAACCTGGCCTCACTGGCTAAAGCCAAAGGCGTGGCCATCGCCGATCTGAATGTCTGTATTCTTGACCGCCAGCGCCACGGAAAACTAATTGGTGAGGTCAATAAAGCAGGGGCGTCGATCAGATTGGTTGGTGATGGTGATTTGGCAGGGGTAATCAACACAACCAATTCTTATGAAACCGGTATTGATATCTATATGGGATCTGGCGGTGCACGTGAAGGTGTTCTGGCCGCATGCGCGCTTTGTTGCATGGGCGGGCAAATGCAGGGGCGCCTGATATTGGACACACCGGAAAAACAGCACCAGGCGGCAGCCATGGGCATCGATAACCTCCATCGTATCTATAATTTATGCGATATGGCCCACGGCGATATCATGTTCGCGGCTACTGGTGTGACGCAGGGGAATTTGCTATCCGGCGTCAGGTTTGAACCCAACCAGATTGTTACCAATTCCCTCGTTATGCGCTCAACCTCAAAGACAATACGCGAAATCTCTACTCGCCATCCTCTGACAAATAATCCAAATTGAAAGGAATGCGGCAATACTTCATCCGTTCAAGCCAAGGTAACCGGATAATTGCCCCCTACCCCAAAAGAAATCGAGATGAGTATAAACAGACCAAAGGCATTTCTTGAAGTTGAACAATCTGTTTCAGATCAGTTATGGGTTGAACGCTTGACGCCGTCTCAATCCAATACCGCGCTGGCAATCTCGCAGACACATGACATTCCTGATCTTGTTTCCCGCGTCATTGCAGCGCGTGGCATCGGTCTGGAAGAAGCTGAGCAGTTTTTAAACCCGACCATTCGTGAACTGATGCCCGATCCCAACTCTTTCACTGACATGAAACCAGCCAGTGAACGCATTTGCCAGGCCATTTCAAATCAGGAACATGTGGCTATTTTTGGCGATTATGATGTCGATGGTGCCGCTTCTTCGGCACTTTTATCGCGCTTTTTAAACCACTACCAGACGCCCAGCGAGATTTATATTCCTGACCGTATTTTTGAAGGTTATGGGCCCAACCCTGCAGCAATCGCAGAGCTGGTGCAAAAAGGCGCAAAACTGATTGTGTGTGTCGATTGTGGTGCAAGCAGTTTTGAGGCACTGGAAGAAGCCGAAAATCTGGGTGTCGATGTCGTTGTTCTGGATCATCACCAGATGGGCACAAAAATGCCGCCTTGTCTGGCGCTGGTCAATCCCAATCGCCAGGACGACATGTCGGCTCAGGGACATTTATGCGCTGCTGGCGTAGTTTTCCTGACGCTCGTTGCCGCTGTTAAGAATTTTCGTGAAACCGGAAAATCAGTAGCAGCACCAAATCTGCTGGAATGGCTGGATCTGGTGGCGCTTGCCACCATTTGCGATGTTGTTGCCCTTCATGGCGTCAACCGGGCCTTCGTTGTCAAGGGTATTCAGGTCATGCATGGTCGCAAGAATGCCGGAATAGTTGCGTTGGCTGATATCGCCCGTCTCGATGGACCGATCAACTCCTATCATCTGGGTTTCGTTTTAGGACCAAGGATCAATGCCGGGGGCAGAATTGGCGATGCGGCATTGGGTGCGAGATTATTATCCAGCGATGATCGCTATCAAACGCAGGAAATTGCCCAACAACTTGACTTATTGAACAAGGAACGCCAGGCGATTGAAGTCAAAATGCTGGAAGAAGCGATCAGCGAAGCGGAAGCTGAGATTGGCAGCAGCGATGGCCCCCCTGTTCTGATCACAGAAAATGAAGCATGGCACCCCGGCATTGTCGGCTTATTGGCATCGCGCCTGAAAGATCGCTTCAAACGCCCGGCCTTTGCTATCGCTTTTGATGGTATGGGAAAGGGTTCAGGCTCAGGCCGATCCATCGCCGGTGTTGATCTGGGGGCAGCAGTTCGCGACGCAGTGGAGGCAGGCATTGCGGAAAAAGGCGGCGGCCATTCGATGGCAGCCGGATTGACGGTCAAACGTGAAAGACTGGCCGAATTACGTTCATTTCTGGAACAACATATGAGCCAAAGCGTCAATCAAAGCCGATCAAATGAAAAACTGCCGATTGATGGTGCGTTAACTGCGCGCAGTGCGACCCTCAAGCTGATTGACCAGCTTGAGCACGCCGGACCCTATGGTTCGGGCCACGCGAATCCGATTTTCGCCTTCCCCAGCCATACCATTCAATATGTCGAGCGCGTTGGACAATCTCATCTGCGCCTGACAATATCTTCTGGTGATGGTGCAAAACTGAATGCCATAGCTTTTCGTGTCATTGACACACCAATGGGTGACCTGCTGCTGGCATCACGTGGACAACCGCTTCATATTGCCGGTACGCTTGGCATCAATACCTGGCGTGGGCAGAAAAAGATTCAATTGCGGGTTGTTGATGCGGCTAAGCCGGGTGGGTATCGATAAAAGTGAAAACCAAATTCTGAAATCTGGATGAAGAATTTAAGAATTGAGGAATT
>JAAENI010000039.1 GCA_024224595.1 Hyphomicrobiales bacterium | reverse complement strand
TGCCCTTTGCAAGAGAATATTCGCTGATAGTGGGCAATTTATACAAAACCCCCATATGCAAAACCTAATGGGCGGGCCATATTTTGGTGCTTATTGGGATAAATCAAGTTTGAAGGCATAAAAGAATACCCTGCTACAACCGCCAGGACTTCTTTCATTTAGAAAAACACTCAAAGCTGACATTGAAAATAGAAAAAGTTTATTAATGTTGCTTCGAGAGACTGGAATAATTTCTAATATTGTTGCATGATTGCCCTAGTATTTTGATCAACTGAATTGGTTTTCTCATCGGGAATTGCCGAGAGAATTTGTATTATACTCATTGGAGGGAAAAATGGCAGAAACATTATTTAGCACTTCTGAGATATTGCTGTTTGGGCGTGTAATGGAAGATATGGAATATAAGGTGCCCAAGAACCCTACCAAACCCGGTGGGTCAGGAGGCAGTGTTAATCAAGATCCTCCACCAAGATTTGGTGATAACCATGATTTAATAAAACAATTGTTTTCAGATAAAGGAAATGAGGCTAAAAACCTAAAATTTGCTAGAATTTATGGTTTCGCATTTGAGGGTCAATATTATGACTTTGCACGTCCTCAAATATTTGCAGTTCATGGAGTGGGAACTCTTGCTGAGGGTCCTGCTCCAAGTACGGCGCTGGACGAAAGAAGATTTGCAAGGACGGCTGGCAGCGTTGATAGGAGCGGTACCGCAGTAAATGGGTCGGAATTTGGATCTGATGTAATGGTTTGGTCTTATGATAAGGGTGATTTTCTTGTCAGGCTTGATCCCGAAGCAGGCCCATTAGAACAGATTGTTTTGGAGGCCGAATTGAGTAACAGCAAGGCTGGCTATAGCGGCGGCAAAGCATATAGTGGCGGTAAGGCTTACAGTGGAGGCAAGGCTTATAGTGGCGGCAAGGCTTACGGTGGAGGGAAAGCCTATGGTGGAGGTGGTGATTGAGATTTGCAAATATACGCGGAACTTCAATGTGATTGAATTAGATCACTTGTGAAATTAAATTTGTTCATGATTTTATCAAGGAGAAAATAATGTCCAGTCTTACCTGCAATCCCGGCGATTGGGAAGTTAAACCGGGAAAAACCGCTACCATTCCCAAAAACGAATTTGTTATTACGATGGTAGAGACGGGAATTCAGGAAAACGGCAATGTATTGATAGTGACTTTCACAGCGAACTCCGACACGGTTGACGGAACTGTTACCGGAAGCTGTGCCAGCGTGGTATGCGATGCTGGTGTGGATAAATGCTATTCTGTCAAATGCGATGTTGCTATCGATCAAGATGCAGATGGATACTTTGATGTTACACTTACAGATAGTGAAGATGCTGATTTCAATCTATCGCAAACCAAAGCTTTTGAAGTGGTTCGCACATTTAATCCAGACAATTGAACATTAATAAATAACCAGGACTGCAAATTATCACCTATCCCAGCGCATGTGAAATTTGGTGTCATCCTTACCGTCTGGTTCGAAGCCAAGGCGCTGATATAATTTGACTGCTGTGTTGCCGCGAATTAACGACAATAAAACCGGTTTCTCTTTCCTGGTTGCATCAATCTTTGTGTTGTTAATAAGCCGGGTGCCAATCCCGAGAGCTCTGAATTTCTCAAACAGGTGGATCTGGTCGATATTGATGGCAGATTCAGTTTCCGATACCTGAATCCAGCCAGCCTGACAGCCATCGACAGAAATTATCTGGATTTCCTCGGTTTTGAAATAGCCTTTGAATGTGGTTGTGGCTTTTTGCTCATCCCAGGCATCAAGCGCGCTTAACAAGGGTTTCATTGATGATTTATAAAGGGTTTTACAAAAATCAAAATCACTTTTAAGTGCAGGGCGCAGGTCAAAAATTGACGTGCTCATCCCAACGTTAGCTTGTTTTGGTGGATTTCTTCCATCGTGGGCGATCATTTAAACCCTGCTTTCTTCAACCCCTCCATCAGCCTTTCACGTGGTTCCGGGTTCCTATCCGGCGGTACATGTTCCCAATGCTCAAGTGTAAACTCCGGATGAGTGACCAGCAATTGCTGAGCACATTTTTGTGCCTCATCCAAATGTCCTAAAAGTGCATTGCTGGACGCCAGCATCCGGTAGGCTTCTGTTTTATCATGCATCTTGTTCAAGGTTAGAATAGCCTGATCATAATCGCACATGTCGAAATATGCCTCGCCCAGATGCCAAAGATACCAGTCCGGATAATAAGGGTTGAGACTCATCGCCCGTTTGATCAACTCAACAGCCCGGTCGGTATCACCATATACACAGACCGAATGCCCCATTTCAGCTAACACATCAGCATCGTTTGGATTGAACTTGATCGCTCTTTCATAGGCAGCCAATGATTCATCGTGTTGCCGTTTGTACAGGCAGGCACTACCAAGAGCCGCGTGACCACGAGCGTCTCCGGGATCAAGTTTAATTGCCAGTTCGGCCTGTTTGATGGCTTCGTCAAGTGAGGGTTCGGGAGGGTCAGCCCAATTGAAACGCCAGGCATCATTGAGTGCGCGCGAAATACCGACATGTGAACGCGCAAATAACGGGTCCACATCAGTTGCCTGCTCAAACAGTCGTCTCGCGTGCAAATTCGATTCACGTTGTAAACGTTGAAAAATGTCCTTACCGCGCAAGACAAGGCCATAGGCCTGCAAATTATTTGGCGTAGTCAATTTTTGTCGTTGGACCTCAGCGGCATCAATTTCCACTGAAAGACGAGCGGCAATAACTGCAGTGACCTCATCCTGGAAATCAAAAATTTCACTCAAGTCTCCATCGAAACGTTCCGACCAGATTATTCGCCCGGATTTTGCATCCATTAGCTGAACCTGAATTCGAACAGTATTGCCCGCGCGCTGCAAACCACCATCGACAAGATAACGTACTCCAAGTTCCCGCCCGATCTCACTGGGGGAATGTTTATTGCCCTCAAAAATCGAAGATGATCGCTGGGCGATGATATGAAGGTCTTTGAAACGTGTCAGATTTGAGATGATATCTCCGGTAATTCCACTGCAAAGATGGACGTATTGTGGTTCGCCAGACAGGTTTTGCAACTGCAGGACTGCAATTGAATTCTCACTTGCCGAAAACAACTCTTTGTCGCGCTGTAGCGGTTGGGTTGCTATTATAGTATTCGAATTGCTTTCGTCCACGATTGAGAATACTTCTATTTCTTCTTCAATGTTTTTTAGATCTGGACGACCCAGCGATCGTAATTTTATTCCTTTGACGGTCTTCACCGTCTCAATAAGATTCTCAGTTACGCAAATACCACCGGGTTCAGCAATTGCCTGGATTCGCGCTGCTACATTAATGCTATGGCCCTGTATTCCAATTCTGTCTTCCCGCACTTTCCCGACATTGATACCGATACGAAATAAAATAGGATCAAATTGGGAATTCCAGACCATATCATTGCGAAACTCCCTTTGCATTTCAACAGCGAAATTTACTGCCTGAGAGCTATTTTTGAATAGAGCCAAAATACCATCGCCAGCAACATTGCGAATCTCACCGCCATAATCACCGACAAGCAAACTAATCAAGTCAACAGCGCGCACAATTCGCTCTGATGTGGTTTTCTCGTCCTTGCTCATTAATTTGCTATACCCATGCACATCGGCAAACAGGATTGTTGGCAAACCATTATTAGGTGTATCAGGTGGTTGCATGGACTCTGCCAAACACTGTTCTCCTCCTGCAGCGTGAGCATCATTAGTTATGAGATTCCATTCATAGGTAATCGGAACCAAACTGACCAGTGAAATATTACAACGCTTCATGTAAATAGTGAATATAAATCAGTTTGTCAGCAACAGCAATGCGGTGTGTTCGCGGCAATATTGTTTCTCTGAACTGATATCGTTGCTGGCATTGGACAGCGTGCAACATCGACGCTCTAGTCACAAAAATCCCGGTATTAAATGCCTGATTGTCCGTCGCTCGAGATATAGGCGATACGTAGTGAATTGGTAGAACCCGGAGTTCTTAGAGGTACACCTGCAATAATGATTACCCGATCACCGGGATTGGCAAATTGTTCTCGATGGGCAATGCGGCAGGCGCGATCAACCATGTCGTCCAGGTCGCGGGCGTCTTCAGTAATGACACAATGTAGTCCCCAAACCAGCGCCAGCCTTCGCGCCGTTGCGGTAACCGGTGAGAGGGCAATGATGGGTTTGGAAGGGCGTTCGCGAGCGGCTCTCAATCCGGTTGTTCCCGAGGCAGTGTAACATACAATTGCCGATAGATCGAGGGTCTCAACAATCTGACGCGAAGCCGCTGAAATAGCATCTGCACCAGTCGGTTCGGGAGGTGATCGCTGGGTAGTAATGATGCCCGAATAGGTTTGGTCCTGCTCCACCTGTTCGGCGATTGAATTCATCATCGATACTGCTTCGACCGGGTAATCGCCAACTGCCGACTCCGCTGATAACATGACCGCATCAACTCCTTCGAAAACTGCTGTTGCTACGTCAGAGACTTCAGCTCTGGTAGGTACTGCCGCGTTGATCATTGATTCCAGCATCTGTGTCGCGACTATTACCGGTTTGCCGGTTTGCCGGCAGGCACGTACAATTCGTTTTTGGAGACCTGGAACAGTTTCGATCGGAAGTTCGACACCAAGATCGCCACGGGCGACCATAACCGAATCGGATAATTCAATAATTTCATCCAATCGGGCAACGGCCTGTGGCTTCTCGATTTTCGACATGATACCGGCACGGCCACGGACGATTTTTCGAATTGCCACGAGATCAGCCGGTCTTTGAACAAAGGACAGGGCTATCCAGTCCGCTTTTACCTCAAGAGCTGCATGAAGATCAGCAATGTCTTTATCCGTCATGGCGCTTAGTGGCAAATCTGTATCGGGCAGTGAAACACCCTTGCGGTTTGATAGTTTTTTACCGCTTACGACTTCCAGCAATGCTGATTTACCATCGCATTCAAGAGTGTTCAGCAATACTTTGCCATCATCAACAATTACCCGATGGCCCGTTGACAGGGCCTCCAGGATTTCTGGATGCGGTAGATGAACACGAGACTTGTCCCCGGGCGCGGGGTTTGAATCAAATGTAATGCGATCCCCCGATATAACAGAAATTTTGTCATTTTTGAATTTACCCAAGCGATGTTTTGGGCCCTGCAAATCGGCCAGTATGCCAATTGGACGTTCTACATCTCCCTCGATTTCGCGAATTGTTGAGACCAATTGTGCCAACGTTTCATGGGATGAATGGGACATATTGATACGAAATATATCGGCGCCTGCGTCAAACAGATTTCTGATTTGTTCTTTCGTGCTGGATGATGGACCGAGGGTTGCCAAAATTTTTACACGGCGTGTGCGTTGCATTATTTGGTACTTCCTGTTTGTCCTGATTCGGTCAGACGAACCATCCAGCTGCCTTTGTCGCCGGTGTCGACTTCAAAAAAACCGGTTTTTTGAAATCCTCGCGTAAAACATTCCTGAATTCCTGTAATACGGAATTCACGATCATCAGTGCACATAAAGATGTCGCCGCGCCACTGACCACCATGGTCAGCATCTTCGGCATATATATAAAAGAAACGCGAAGGCAGATTGCCCTCGACCAGTGAAGAGCAGGTCTCCGAAGGAATTTGCCACCAGCCCTCGGTGATCCACTTTTTCTTCTCACGATACCCAAGTGCGATTCCAATCAGACTTTTAGTATCGTTACACATACGAAAATCTGCTTTGACAACAGTTGTGTCCGCTAAAACAAAATTCAGGGAAATCAGAATAGTCACAACTGCCTGCAAGACAGAAAATGCCTTCAGGCCGATATTCTGTGTAGTTGGGGTAGTTTTGTCTAAATTTGCAGAAGTCACTGTTGATTCCCTTCACCTGCACCGTTTTAACTGTCAGGGACTACCTGTCAATGAAGACATGAAAAAGGCAGAACTATTATCAGCATAAGACAGAACTATTATCAGCATTTGGAGGAATTTGGAACGGTTTTGAGGCATAAATGAATTGGCCGGTCAGATGAATTATCATTGTCGATTTGAATGGTGCTGTTGTCCTTGTGTTCCTTCAGTTAGTTTTGGACAATCCACTAGTCCTACTGCGTCACGAATGATGGTGCTCTTTGAATTTCGTTTGTCTTGCCCGTTGGCAGCATGGACATCGTGAAAGGCTTTGGGCCATGGCGACTGAGATAAGGGTCGCCACTGTGCTGATGGAATTTTGCACGTGACGCTGTGTCCTGATCGGCGGTGCCTC